>JBDSBG010000171.1:0-31797 GCA_039921685.1 Ferruginibacter sp. | reverse complement strand
TCTAAACTGTCGGAGAATAAGGATGTCCAGGAAGTCCTGAATTATATTGAAGCTTTGCGTCATGGCATAGCATTGATGCGGGAGAAGAATATTCCCATTTCGTCCAGGCTTATCAGGGAATGCCATACAAAACTGTTAGCAGGCGTAAGAGGTGATGGCAAATCACCCGGTCATTTTAGAAAAGTTTCGGTGTTTGTCGGAAGCCTGGTTCCACCCCCTGCAATTTATATTGAAGGCCTTATAAGCGATTTGGAAAAATTTATCAATGAGAACAATAGCATTCTGCCGTTAATCCGTACAGGGCTGGCTCATGTTCAGTTTGAGACCATCCACCCCTTTTTAGATGGCAATGGTCGTATCGGCAGGCTTTTGATCGTATTGATGATGATTGATTATGACCTAATAACTGATCCTGTACTTTATCCTTCGTTTTACTTGATGAAATACAGAAGTGAATATTATGATCGCCTAGATGCTGTAAGGACTAAAGGCGATTATGAAGGCTGGATAAAATATTATTTAAGAGCTGTAAAAGCGAGTGCGGATGATATCGTAATGAGAGCCTGGGCGCTTGATGGGCTTATAGAGGAATGCTCAAATAAAATTGAAAAAGAACTTTCCCGTGTCCGTAAAAATGCAAATATTCTTTTAGAGCAACTTTGCCATACACCTGTTATTACGACCACGAATATTGCAGAACTACTCGGCAGTTCTTACAATACGGCACAAAAGCTAATCAACGCTTTTGTTGAATTTAATATATTGGAGCAGGCAGATGAAAGGCAGCGTAATAAAAATTATCGCTTCAAAAAATATTTAGAAATTCTTGAAAAAGAATTTACTGGATAAATCGATTAAATGCTCTCTTTATTGAAATAGTTGGTGAAGTGAAGGCGATATTAAAAATTATTAAAATTTAGCTGCGCTCTATTGCAAACGAATGGCAGTAGTCTAAGGATGGTAATCCTGAAAAAAACCGCCCAAAGGTGGTTAATACTTTAACAGTTGTTGGGGGTCTATTTTTCCGTTTGAACATTGAGTGGAGAACTGTCAGGGCCAAAATTTTTCATCGATTCTTGTAAACTTATTACAGGCAATTGAGTTGACTGTGCATTTTTTCCCCATTTCAAGAATATTGCTTTTTCGTTAGTGGTCAAATTTTCAGAAAGCATATTTAGTTCAAATACCCAAGTCAATTTACTTGTAATATCCCCTCTTGACTCTGACCTCACAATTTTGCAATTTGGGTATAATTCATCAATTGAAGGATTTATATGAAAAATATTTTGCTTTGTATTACAATCTTGGTAATAAATTATTTCATCTGTATACCCATCAGCTGAATGAGAAAATTTTATCCTCCTCAATGAAATATTGTTAATGATTGTATCAGAAAGAACCTGTTGTAGACCATTTAAATCGACATCAGGTCGTTTAGCGTAGAAGTTCCAATTTACGGCTTCAATTGGCTTTAACTTATAACTACAAACGGGCAATGCTGTATCACTAAAATGATAGTAGTCTTGACAGTTCAAATTTCTTAAATCTAGGTAAGAGAATTTATATAAGTCATAACTATGTTTTTCTGATATCCCACGGTTAGTGTGATTTGTAACAGTGTTAATGACTTTCATCTCATAAATAACACAACTATCCATAAACCATATTTTGGCCTCCAAATTATCGGGCATCGGCAACTTGCTGCTATCCTCAATATTCATAAAAAATCGATGTTGAACAATGATTCCTTGAGATATAAAAGGTGAATTCTGGCATGAAATATTGAGTAAAGACATCAGAAGCATTAATCTTAAACATGTTTTCATTACTAATTAAGTGTTGATGAGGAATGCCAAGTCTGAGACTTTCCGAATGCAGAAGTTGAATTCCCTTGCTGGGTAAAAGTAATATATCCAGAGCGATGCCCTGTAGCTGTTTGAGGACTCATAGTACCGTAATTCTCTACATCATTCCACGTTACATGCCAGATATTGCCAGCAGAACCAGCTGGGCGAAAATTTACTGGATACCCGCCATTCAGCCATTGTACTATATTTAACTATTGCACGTGCTTTAAATATATGGCCTTATTAACTTCTCTGGCCTTCTGAAAATTTTTTGTTTAAATTAGGCTATGCTGATTCCCGTTATTACACAAACTGAATCCATGTGAAAGTAATGTATTTATGTTGCTTCGTTTTGATTATACATACTACCTTTTTAGTTAAAGAAAAATATTAATAAATTGTGTAATAAAACATTTTAATATAAAATGGCTGAGCGTAAATCAATAAGCAAAAAGATCCGATTTGAGGTATTTAAAAGAGATAAATTTAAATGCGGATACTGCGGTGCAACTGCGCCAGATGTATTATTACAAATTGATCATATAGATCCAGTTGCAGCAGGCGGCACTAACAATATTTTAAATCTAATAACAGCGTGTTTTGATTGCAACAATGGAAAAAGTGCAAAAAAACTTGATGATCATACTGTTGTTCAAAAACAAAGAGACCAGCTTGAAATGCTTCAAGAAAGGCGTGAGCAAATTGAAATGATGCTGCAATGGCAAAAGGATCTTTCTGGAGTTAAAGATTTACTGATTGATAATTTGAAAGAATATTGGGAAGATCTTGCTCCGGGGTATTCAATCACTGAAACAGGCATGAAAACAATTAAAAAGTATTTGAGAGAATACAGTTATGAGGAGATCAAAGAAGCAATGGATATTTCCTCAGATCAATAACTGAAGTTTTCCGGGGATTCGGTAACAGATACATCATGGGGAATCGCCTTTCAAAAGATTGGTGGTATTGCAAAAGTTAGAAAAGATTCTAAAGATAATCCCGATTTAAAGGAACTATTATATATAAGGGGAATTTTAAAAAATAGATTAGGGGATATTTTAATTCCGGGCTTATAATGAATTTACTAAAGAAGGCAAGACAAAGTGGAGCTACAATGATAGAAATTAAAGAAATTGCCTTGAAATCTAATTACGAAGATGATTTTGAAACAGAAATTAATCGGCTTAGCAGTAGATCAAATGTTGATGATCTGCCGTTTTAATCTTCTGGTATTTACAGAGACCAATCATCATCCCAATCTACCTCCTTTTTTCCTATTTTGTTGAAATTGTGTTGAAGTGGCTAAAAACAATAAGGGTTCCATTTTCATGAAACCCTTGCCTGTATTGAGTGGGAGTTGACGGGGTCGAACCGCCGACCCTCTGCTTGTAAGGCAGATGCTCTAAACCAACTGAGCTAAACTCCCTCGTTTTTCGGACGGCAAAGATAAGGGTAAAATATATTCTGCAAAATATTTTAAAAATAAAAATCAACAGTTGCGGGATTTATTTTTCCCACTGGATTTAATTGACCACGGCATATCTGCATTGTTGACGCAAACGAAAAACGATCATATTCGAAACTAAGAGCACGAATTTTGGTTAAACACGTCCCACGTCATATATTGACCAGGCTTATTCTGGCCTTTTTTGACCTTGATTACAATTTGCCCTTCCCTGCCTCTGGTCAAAGCTGGTTGCGATTTTTCAAAATCAAAACTCTAGCAACAAATGTTGTTGCCGTTTTTTTACAACGAAAATTTTTGCAACCGATGTGGTTGCGGTTTTTTTGAAATAAAAATTCTTGCAACCAGCGTGGGCAAAAGATCTGCATACTACAGTCCCACTTTTCTAAAGGCTTTGCTGAACCGTTAGTATTGAGCCAGTATAAAAGTAATAGGCTGTCTTCTGTAAGCATTCACTTTTCGGCCATATCGCTGAGCAGGTTCCCAGTTCGGCCCTTTCTCAATAAATCTAATTACTTCATCTTACAATCCATAACCAAAATTTGTTTCTGCTTTAAAATCAGAAAGGGTTCCATCAAATGTCTGTTTCATATTGAAAAAGTTTGTGAAAAATTGCAAACAAGGTTCGACGGAATGTATTTTGACTCCTCTGCTGTTTCCAATCTTCATAAGGCCAAAACTTCAACACGTGAGTGCCGCCGTTTGCTCACACTTTCTTTTACAACCATTGATCAAAATCCAACATCACTCCAGCCGCTGGTCTTCCCAATTTTCAAAAGCCCGCAAATACGACCCGTGAGTGCCGCCGTCTGGTCTCCGACCAACGGCGCTAACGAGGCATGCGGCCTGCCTTTACTATGCGAAACCCTTAAAGAAATCATTATCAATCTCATAAACGGTGACTGGTTTTAATCCAAGACTATACTTTTCGAATAATTCCACTAATCTTTCGCCATCAATTAATTCGATAGGAGTAACGCCATCTCTATTCGCTTCACTTTTTGCTTCTTTTGTAAATCTTCCAGTTGTAATAATTAATCCTTTTTCTCCTCTTCCTTGCATTGCACCTCTAAAATCTCTTACATGATGAGGCACTACAGAATCCTTATATCTCTTGCACTGAAAAACAATATTGAGACTCACGACATCATTCAGTTTTACCAATCCTAAACCATCGATTCCTTGATCACCTGCCCCACCAGTAATTACAATGTCATGAATACCAATTTCGGTTAAAAGTCTTTTGCAAATTTTTTCAAATCCAGAGGGCGTTAAACGCTTAATTATATTCAATAACTGCCCAGAGTGTTCTTCATCTTCAGTAGTCGTGTCTTCGAACTTCTCCTTATCTTGAACATCTAACGACTTACCCTTTGATTTAACTTCATTATCCTGAACAGATTTAAATATTTTATAAACTTCAGCGTCCGAAATTTTTGCTTCAAGTCCTTCTTTCGTTAATCTCCAAATCCCACGTTGAGAATTATCAATCAAACCACCTTTAAATAAATAAAATCTTGCCCATTGAATTTGATTTCTAATCCTCGATTGACCATTGGAAGTTGCCTCTGCTAAATCTTCGTTTGAAATCTTTAAATCTTCAATAACTTTTTCAATTACGCTTGCGGAATTGCCTGCGCCTCCATTCGCCTGAAGAATATTCATTATCGGAATAACATACTGTAGAAATTGTGGCCCCTTCATTTTTGAATTTTTATTTTCAATTTAAGTGTTTTTAGCAGAATATATTTTGACTCCTCTGCTGTTCTCAATCTTTATAAGCCCAAAACTTCAACCCGTGAAAGCCGCCGTTTGCTCGCGGTTGCTTTACAACCATTGTTCAAAATCCAACATCACTCCACCATAATTTTTTTTGTAGCTTCTGCACTCAAATACACTTCTTTTTTTCCTTTCAGTTGAACCAATAATGATTGGTCAAAATCCTGGATCTCATTTACTATTATTGTATCTCCCAGGGCAATACCTTGTTTGTCCAGGTATTTTAAAAAAGAAGCAGTATTGTCGGCAACCTTAACCACCCTGACCTTTTTTCCTATGGTTGCTTCTGCCAGCATTTTACTTTTCAGGATGGGCATTTTTCCATTCTTGTCGGGTATGGGGTCGCCATGGGGATCGAAATCCGGCTCGCCTAAAAACGCAGCCAGCTCATCCAATAATTTATCAGATTGTATGTGTTCCAACTGCTCTGCAATTTCATGAACTTCATCCCACTTGAAATTCAGATGGCCGACTAAAAACGTTTCCCAAAGTCGGTGTTTGCGAATAACTTTTATTGCTGCCTTCATCCCCTCTTTGGTGAGCCTCGCACCAACCGTGCGGGTATATTCAATCAGTTTTTTTTCCTGGAGCTTCCGCAACATCTCCGTCACCGACGCAGGGTTGATCATCAGCTTCTCGGCAATCAGCTGGTTGCCCACCTTGCCTCCTGCATTGTGTGTGGCAGAAAAAATGGCTTTAAGATAGTTCTCTTCTGTGACAGATATGATCATATGAAAGCAAAAATAACCCAGTTTCCCGGAGTTCCGGAGTTTCACCGAAACTATTATCAGTGACAAAGAAAAATAAAAAGTTTGGGTTACCTAAATTAAATTATTAAGTTTGCCGAATAAATATTGTTCAGGATGAAGAAGTTTAGTATTGTTACGGGCCTTTTGGTATTGGTAGTAGTTGTTTCCTGCTCCAAGCTGGAACCTGCTACTCCTGCGGCTGACCAGGTGTTGGACGGCACCGTAGAAGGATTAAGCTACGACCAGGCCGCACAGCACGGCCGCGGGGACCTTGCATTCACCGGCCAGGTTTTTACAAGTAGCACCGGTCTCGGCCCTGTGTTTGTTGCTACAAGCTGCGGGAGCTGCCACTTCGGAGACGGCAAAGGCCATCCGTTCAGTACACTCATCAGGTTTGGACAGGTTGATAGCACAGGCAACCAATTTTTAAACCAGGGTGGCCCGCAATTGCAAAACAACGCTTTGCCAGGTTATCAACCGGAAACGATTCCTGCTGCTGCAGGCTTTGCCGCATTCATGCCTCCAATCAATACCGGGCTGGGATTCTTAGAGCTGGTTTCCGATCAAGATATTCTTGCCATGAGCGATCCCAATGATGCCAATGGCGATGGAATAACAGGTATTCCCAACTGGAATGATATTCCTTCTTTTGCAATTCCGCCACCAAATGCTCTTACAAGAAACGGGAAATACATTTGCCGTTTTGGAAAAAAAGCAAGCGTGTTCAATTTGCTTCAACAAACCGCAAATGCTTACAACCAGGATATGGGAATTACATCTGCGTTTAAACCAAATGACGTGTATTCCCATTTGGACATTGACCCTGAAATTTCTACAAATACGATTCATGATGTAGTTTTTTATTTGCAAACATTAAAAGCGCCGATCCAGCGAAATCAAAACAATGCTGATGTAATCGCAGGTAAACAAATTTTTACCAACATTAATTGTTCAGGTTGCCATAAGCCCGAATTAAAAACGGGTTACTCCCCTATTGATGCCTTGAGTTATAAAACTTTTGCTCCATACACTGATCTACTGTTACACGATATGGGCGTTGGTTTGGACGATGGTTATACCGAAGGAACTGCCGCAACCAGCGAATGGAGAACTCCACCGCTGTGGGGCCTTGGGCTTTCACCTGATTCACAAAGCGGGCAATATTTTTTATTGCACGACGGAAGGGCGCATAGCATCGGGGAAGCAATACAAATGCATGGCGGCGAAGCAACCACTGCTAAAAATAATTTCAATGCTCTATCCGCCGCTGATAAGGAAAAAGTGATCACGTTTTTAAACAGTTTATAGCAATGAACAGGAGGAACTTTATTAAATCGGGCTGCATCGGTTGCATAAGCGGTGGACTGGCGCTGTCGCTATTAGAAGGCTGCGGCTCAACAAAAATCATATCTGCACAAATAGAAGGATCTGACATGATCGTTCCCCTGGCCGACTTTGAAATAAGCAAGGGAAAGCAGAAGGAACATAAAAAATACCTTGTCCTGCAAAATGAAATATTGCAGTATCCAATTTGTGTTTATCGCCTTGATGAAAATAACTATGAAGCCCTGCTGATGAAATGTACACACCAGGGTGCAGAGCTGCAGGTGTTCGGCGATAAGCTTCAATGTCCTGCACATGGCAGCGAATTTGATAATACGGGTAAAGTACAGAATGGTCCGGCAAGTGCGTCGTTACGGACCTTTCCCGTAACCGTTACCGGTAGTCACTTAAAAATATCTTTGAAATGAGCATAAAATACTTTACAAGTTTTCTTTTTACGGTCATTATTTTTTCAGCGAGTGCTCAAATTGATCCCGGCTTACTACGCCGGGTAGCAAAAGACAGTTCAAAACCTGTTATGAATATGGATGCGGTTTACAACAGGCCCTCATTGCAAATTGGAAAACTGCCTGTTTCTATCGGCGGGTATGTAGAAACGAACTGGCAACATTTAGGAACCGATGGTGTTTCAGAAGGCCACCAATTTCAATTCAGAAGGCTCAGCATTTTTTTATCATCCAGCATTTCAAAACGTATCAAGTTTTTATCGGAAATTGAATTTGAACCCGCTGAGAGATCCGTTGAAGTTGAATATGCCGCGATTGATGTGGAGTTTCATCCATTATTAAATTTAAGGGGAGGCATGATCGTCAATCCAATTGGTGCATTCAATCAAAACCATGATGGGCCAAAATGGGAATTTACAGACCGGCCGATAGCGGCTGAACAAATGTTGCCCGATACCTGGAGCAATGCTGGTTTTGGTTTGTATGGAAAATATTATAAAAAAGACTGGATGTTTGCCTATGAATTTTATGTAAGTGGCGGCTTCGATAATTCGATTATTGATAACAGTGAGAACAAGACTTTCCTGCCGGCTACCAAAGAAAATGCAGAACGCTTTGAAGAAACTGCAAGTGGTGAACCACTGGTAACGGGGAAGATCGCTGTAAAGAATGCAAAAGCCGGTGAGATAGGATTATCATATATGGGAGGCGTTTACAACAAATGGAAGGACGACGGTTTGATACTGGATGAAAAAAGGAGATGTGATGTAGTAGCTGTTGATGTTAATATGACCATAAAAAAAACAAGCACAAATTTCATTGGCGAGTTTGCGTGGGTATTTGTAAATATCCCACCTACTTATACCCAACAATATGGCAGCAAACAGCGTGGCGGATTCATCGATATTGTGCAGCCTCTTTTACAAAAGAAAATACTTGGCTGGAATGATGCTGTTTTAAATCTTGCCTGCCGGCTGGAATACATAGACTGGAATGTTGGCAGGTTCAAACAAACCCGTGGCAACATCGCTGCAGATCTTTGGTCGGTGATGCCGGCAATAAGTTTCAGGCCGAATTCACAAACCGTTTTTCGTTTAAATTACCGAATCCAAAAGGAAAGGGAGCTATTGGTCAATCCCCCGGCAAATACGGCTGGATTTAGTTTTGGAATTTCAACATATTTTTAATTGCAGGTTGCATATGTGTAGGCGGGAAAGAACAAAACCGGCTAGAAAGACTCTTATTCGTTTCCTGACAGGTGTTTAAAAGAAGTTCCGTGCGAAGCTTCAAATGATGAAACAGATTCATAATATTTTATACCCACCCCTATGCCCTTCGGTGCCATGGTAATTTTCGATATTACATAACCGTTATCCAGGATAAGAAAACCTTTTTCATTGTCGTCGTCATTAAAAATAAAGTCAACGATCATCCGGTTTCTGATATGCTTTAGTTTGTTTTCCAGGTATTCTATTTTATAGAGCTGATATTCTACCGGTAAAAACGCGTGATCCCTGAAGAATATCTTCTTGAATCTATTCAAAATATTATTTCCCTTCCTTTTGTTGCGCCAAACGATTTCTCCAACAGTTTTTCCTTCTTTGTTTACATGATAACATGGATAATCTTCTATGTTGCCAAAGATGCTGACAGCTTTCGGATCCATTTCTTTTACCCAAACTTCGCAGCCCGAACCGAAAGGAAGATCCACGATCAAATTGTTATCAAGCTCAATAAAACATTCCGCCGTTGAAAGCCATTTCTGTTCGATCCCGGTTACGGTATAAATATTAGTAATTGTCTTCCCAAAAAGTTCAATAAGCTTCATTCGAGTTTGTCATGTTTATCGTTTCTCTATTAATTGTAAGGATACACACTCATGAGCCGTCTCTTTACTTATTCTTTTCCAGCAATAATTTCATCCCGGTAAAATCCGCTGCTGCGTCCATCACGGCCAAAAGCTTTGGCCAGTTTGCGTGGGGTTCAAAATTGTTATTGTAAGTACGGGTAATCGTAATGTTTATCGTATTGCTGTTTTGCTTTGCCACTGCAACATAAGAAGCAATATCGTTTTCCACTTTTTTGTTCAGTTCATCAATGCCTTTTACGCTAAATCCATCAGGAACGGTGATGGCGAAATCGTAAATAATTGTGCGGGCACATGACATGTACACATCCAACGTACGCTTGCGCTCCTTCTCTTCAGCTTTTTTATAAACACCCATGAGCTTACCAACGTCAAAAATAAAATTAGGGCCGGCTTTCTTAACAAAGTTATCCATGGTAAATGCTTCCTTGTACTCAAAAGCGGGTTTATCAATGGAAAAACCGTTGTTGGTAATTTCATAAGCCAGCAGCTCTTTCGGATCCTGGCCAAATTGTTCTTTTATTTCTTCTTTAAAATAATCCTTTTGTTTCGGCCTTTCTTTATCCAGCGCTGATTGTATTTCTGTTGCCTGTGATTTTGTAGCCCGTGTTTCCGACATAATATCAATCGTCTTCTTTTTATTGATCAATTCGGCAAACCCAGCTTCTACATCTTCTGCCAGCATCAGTTTCTTTTGATCATTTTGCTTCATGGCGCCGGTTTGTACACAGGTGCGTTCCACCGTGATAAGCTGGAAGTTTTCTTTGTTAAAACTAACTTTTAGATTTTCTTTCAATACATTCTGATCACTTTTTAAAACTGGCAATTTGATTGGTGTTTCTTCATCGGTGTATTCATGCTTTCTGCCCCTACCCTCCCTGGTTAGTGTTAATGCATCCTCACCCTGGTAGTTGGCACCCAACTGGCCTGCATTCTGAAAAAAGTCATTGAAAGAAAGCCATGTTAGCTTGCCGCCCGAAGTTACCCTTACCAATGTTTCAAAATCGCCAATACCAAATACTTCATTCAGCCTGCCGGAAAAACGATTGCAAACAATTACAATATCATTTTCAATGTCATAGATACGTTTTAAAAGCTCACTAAAAGTTACTGCCATGTAGAAATAACGCATGCTGTTATAATTGCGCTCATTTGATACCTGCGTCGTTGAAAAAGAACCATATTCATACCAGTGATAATAATTATAGAGATAATTCACAATGCTATCTGCAGGCAGGTTCTTAATGGCTTTCTTCCCAAAATATGCTTCCAGGGCCTTTTCAGGTTCATGATCAGTTATCCTTGAACTCATGTAGGCTGCTTTCAAAATATTCTTGTATGTTTCGGTAAATGGGCCGTTTTTAACTTCGCCTGCTTTTGCTACAATATCACTCCCGGGAAATCCATACCGCACTACGTAATAAGGTATTTGCCTTGCGGCAGATGTCCAGATGGTATTTGTAATTTTTGGCAGGTCTTTTTCGGTAAATTCAATCACAATATCCCGCTCGTCGTTGATGGATTTGGTCATTGGTTTAGCGCCATTCAGGTTCATAATATCGGCACCGCATTTTTTATCCAGTGTATACTTTACATTGTAATACATGATGGGATATTCGTCTCCGAGAAAAAATAAATTGGGGCCTCGTACACGTGACTGGTCTTCAATCACTTCTTCAATGCGGATATAATAATCAAGTATATCACCCAACTGCAGGTCAGGAATTGCGATCTTGCCTTCTTTGGATTTATCACTGTTCTTTACAAGCACTTCTTCCTGGTCTGGATTTATGGTAGTTGTTTTTCCATCAGGCTTTAAAATCTTAATGCCTATGTAGGTTTTGTAAGTATTGATGAATTTTGCAAAAGCGATCCTGGCCGTTTTGTCTATTACCTTATCATAATTCAAGGTTGAAAAATCTTCAAGGGCTGCTTTATCTTTGATCAGCACACGCAGGCGCAATGTGGTAAAATAACGGTATTGTTTTACTGATCCGCCCCAGATATGGATCATTTTAAATTTTTTCTGGGATGAATTTGAAACGTCGAATGACTTGGCAATGATAACAGCACTTTCATTGTTGTATTTCTCCGGAACGTCTTTCACATCGAAAGCCTTGTCGGCGCCATTCCATATTTCCTGTTGGATTTCGGTTGCCCTTTCCTGGTAGTCCTTATCGTCTTTGGACTGAGCAATGGCGGCAATACTGATAAAAAGAAAACAAAATGTTTTCAGAAGATACTTATTCATATGCGAGACGAATTTATTTTTTTGTGAATACAACCTGCTCGTTGTAAAAAGCCTTTAGTTTTTCTACATCTTTATTCCACTGCTCAAATTTCGATTTTACCAACCGTGGATCTTTGATGATAATTGATTTACTGTATATAAGCTTACCAGCCTGCTCGGAAATGGTTGTTGTAAATTCGTAATTATCGTTTTTAATTGAGAGGTTGGGGGGAAAAGCAGTAACAGTGTACCCGGCAGGTATGCTCAGTGTTAACTCAAGTTGCTGATTGACTTTATAGCTGAACCAGTAATCATGCTTTCTTTCCTTTAAATCAAAAGTAAAGTCAGCAAGGTCCTTTCTGAAATCGAGATCTACATACAGGTCATTTCCAAAAGAAGAAATCGCGTTGCTGTATTTAACTTTATAGTTTGCAGTCAAAGTCCTGTCGTAATCACTCAAACTGGATGTACCTAACTCTGTAATGGCATAATTTTTATTATTCTCACTTAAGTATTTTATAAATGCTTCATTGCTTTTGTCTTTTTTGATGGAATTCAATTCAGCAAAAATATTTTCTTTTTCTTCACCTCTCCATTCCCGTGAGGCAGAGCCTTCAAGATCGGTTCCGTTGACAGTTAATGACAGTTTTTCTATGTTCCCGTTTTGTGTATAGTCTGTAACAGGCACTTTTGTATAAATGTATTTTTCTCCATCCTCGATCAATACCTGCCTGCCCTGTATGCGTTCTGCATATTCGTTGAACCCGATATAATTTTCGGTAGCATCCAGGAAATAGGTTTTTCCCTGGAAAATCAAGGCGCATATCATGTGGTTATCTACCGCAATGGATGGTGTAGAATAGTCATACGCTATATGATTTGTACCAATCCAGCAAAGCCTTGCATCAAAACCAACTGATTTTAGCAATTCCTTGGTGAGGTGGGCCATTCCTTTACAATCTCCATATTTCTTACGCAGTACTTCTTCTGATTTATCCGGTTTGAAACCTGCAATGCCATCTTCAAATGCGATGTAACGGATATTATCATGCATCCAATAAAATATCTTTTTGATCTTGTCAATATCATTCGTGATCCCGCTTGTAATTTCAATTGCTTTCGCCTTTACTGCTTCATTTTTCACAAAATCTTTGGTGAGTGAATGATACCATGCATACTGATCATCCAAAGTATTGAAATAAGTAATTTTCCCACCGGGCTCATCAGCATACTTGCAAAGCACCAGTAAATGTGGCTCCGTATAAGAAGGGCCGGGACTATTGGATTCCGATTCCCTTGCAGGGATATTTCTTACAACATAGGTAATAATATCAGCATCCAATCTGGAATCGTATTTCGATGAATGGGTAATATCGTGGCTGCCAAAGTTCAATTCCTTTAAGTCCACCTTTATGTTTCTAGGAATGGTGATACTAATTCTCTTATTTTCTACAGAATAATGGTCACTGAAATAAATTGAAGTAAAGTAACGGGGATCAGTAACTGTTTTTTCAAAATAAACGTCGCTCCTGCTCCATCGTTTTTCAAATGGGAGATTGAAATAACATACGCGGGCATCGGAATAAAAAATATTATCAACTGAATAATAATCGTATTTAGGTTCAAATTTCATTTTGTAACCGCTGATCGTCATTTTGACATCGTCTATCGTTGTTTTATCATCGTAAAATTCAACAATGGGGATAACTGTGCGATAATTGAGACATTGGTAGGAATTGGTTAGTTCCTGCAATACTTTAACTCCATTGCTTTTTTTATCGTAAACAAATTCGTAGTATTCTTTTGCGTTTTCAATAACTACATTGCTGTCTTTTGCTGCAGCATAGGAAGAAGGAAATAAGCAAATGCCTATGATCAGGGCGAACAGATTTTTTCTCATTTTAAAATATTCCAGGTTGTTGGATGTGTTGCAGTTGGCTGGTTATTGTAAAAATAAGAAAATAGCGGTAAAATCCCCATGGAAGTGCTTCATTAACCTGCGCCAGTCTTCTGTTGCGAATTATTCTAATACATAACATTCTAGATCCGAATTCTATACTAGTTTATTGTGATTGCATTTTACCCGTTTAATATTCACATAACCAGACTTGACAGGCTGGATGCTCAGTTCCGGGGTTCAGCTTCGCTCGGATTGAAGTGGGAAATTATGCTGGCAGAATATCGGTGACCGGATTTAACGCTATCTTTATTTAAAGAACCGCACATGCATGCCAACGACCCACTTCACGGCAAAACACTTGAAATGATCGTTACCCAATTGGTTCAGCATTTTGGCTGGGAGGATCTTGGAAAAATGATCAGGATCAATTGCTTTCTCAGCAACTGTAGCATCAACTCAAGTTTGAAATTCTTACGCAAAACGCCCTGGGCCAGGAAAAAAGTAGAAGAACTTTATATAAAATCATTTACCTAGAAAGATAATATGCCCGGTACAGATACAGCAACAATAATAGCTCAAACTAAAAAATGGATCGTTGAAGTAGTGGTGGGATGTGGCTTTTGCCCATTTGCTGCAAAAGAAATAAAACGGGATTCTATACATTATGAGGTGTTGCCGGAAACCGACAGGGCTTCTGTATTGAGAGCGATGATGCTATTGCTTCATCAAATGGATGCAAACCCTAAAATTGAAACGGCTCTTTTGATCCTGCCTGAAGGGTATAAATCATTTGACATATATCTACAATTGCTGGACATTGCAGATACACTCCTGGCAAAAGAAAAATATGAAGGCATTTACCAGATCGCCAGTTTCCATCCAGGATATTTATTTGCAGGAAGCAATGAAAATGATGCAGCGAATTATACCAATCGTTCGCCCTACCCCATGCTTCATTTTTTGAGGGAGGAAAGCGTAAGTAAAGCTGTGGACAGTTACCCTGAGATTGATGAGGTACCAATTCGGAATGTAAGGTTTGCAAATGAAAAAGGACGTTCTTATATGGAGAAATTATTGGCAGCAAGTATGAGTCTTCCTTAAGCAGGATGCAAGACGGGTGATCCTTCCAGATCGATCATACAGCAAATGCTGTATATACTGCAAAAATTTTCCAAAATACTGATTGGCAAAAACCAATTTTCATTATTTTTGCAAAACAATATGTCAACCCGCTCATCATACAATCCTTCTGCTAAGCCTGGTGAAGACTTTGATACACTTACCATGGAAGAGCATAACTACAGCCTTGTTGTATGGAATGACGAAGTGAACACATTCGAATGGGTGATTGAAACCTTGATAGAAATTTGCAATCACAGCCAGGAACAGGCAGAGCAATGTGCTTTCCTTATTCACAATAAGGGTAAGTATGCTGTAAAAAATGGTTCGTATGAAATGTTGAAACCGCAGTGTGACGCTATTACAGAAAGAGCAATTGGTGCTACTTTGGAAGTGATGGCTTAAGTTTTCTTGTTAATTTTTTGGAGATAAAGGAGGAAGAGCAGATGTTCTTTTGGGCACTTGTGAATAAGGAATAAGGAGCACAAAATAAGGAATAAGGAACTGAGGTTCGTGATTATCGCAACGTTACTCGTTTATCGAAAGCCCAACTTTCTTATTCCTTATTAATTATTTCTTATTTCTTATTCAGAAAGTGAGGTTCCTGATTATCGTAATGTTACTCGTTTATCGAAAGGTAAACTTTCTTATTCCTTATTAATTATTTCTTATTAGAAAGTGGGGTTCCCAATTATAGCCACGTTACTCGTGTATCGAAAGCCCAACTTTCTTACTCCTTATTACTTATTTCTTATTTCTTATTCAGAAAGTGAGGTTCCTGATTATCGTAATGTTACTCGTTTATCGAAAGGTAACTTTCTTATTCCTTATTTCTTATTTCTTATTAGAAAGTGAGGTTCCCAATTATAGCAACGTTACTCTTGTATCGAAAGCCCAACTTTTTACTCCTTATTAATTATTTCTTGTTTCTTATTTTCTCACAAACTTCTGCTTTAAAACAGCCAAAGCATCTCCCATCGTCTCAGCTGTTTCTTTCTTAGCAATAACAGGTATTTTATTTTGCGGGCGTGACTGGTTGCGGGGAGGCATTGTTTCTGTTTGCTTGATGGATAATGCAATTCTTTTTCGTGCTGCATCTACTTCCATAACTTTCACCCGTACATGCTGATTTAGTTTTAATACTTCGCCGGGATCCTGTATATATTTATGAGCGATCTCAGAAACATGAACGAGCCCATCCTGTTTTACACCAATATCTATAAAAGCGCCAAACCTGGTGAGGTTTGTTACAATACCAGGCACTTCCATACCTTCCTTCACATCGTCAATAGAATAAATTTGTGCGAATTCAAATAATTGTGCTTCACTGCGTGGATCAAGTCCGGGCTTTTTTAATTCTTTGATAATATCATTGATGGTATGTTCACCAAATAATTCGCTTACATATTTTTTTGCAGAAATGCTTTTCAAGATGGTTTCATTTCCTATCAGTTCATTCACAGGAAGTTTAAGATCTGCAGCCATTGATTGTACGATGTTATAGGCTTCCGGGTGAACAGCGCTTGCATCCAACATATCATCCCCATTGGGAATCCGCAGGAACCCAGCACACTGTTCATATGCTTTATCGCCCAGCCTTGGTACATTAAGTAATTCGCTGCGGCTTTTAAATTTGCCGGCCTGGCTGCGATAGGCAATAATATTATCTGCAACGATGGAACTGATCCCACTTACATAACGCAACAATTGCTTGCTGGCCGTATTCACATTTACACCAACACTGTTTACGCAACTCATAACGGTCTGGTCTAGCCTATCTTTAAGCCGGGACTGATTTAGATCATGTTGGTATTGCCCTACCCCAATGCTTTTCGGATCGATCTTAACCAGTTCTGCCAATGGATCCATCAATCTTCTTCCAATGCTCACAGCACCACGAATTGTAATATCCTGGTCGGGAAATTCCTGGCGGGCAATTTCTGATGCCGAATAGATGCTGGCACCATCTTCATTTACAAGGTAAACAGGTAAGCCAAGATCAAGGCTCTTTACAAACTGCTCTGTTTCCCTTCCTGCCGTTCCATCGCCAATGGCAAATGCTTCTATGTTATATTGGGTGACAAGTGTTTTGATCTTGTGAGCCGATTCGTCCACACGGTTTTTTTCGTGCACATAAATCAGTGAAGTTGTTTTTAATTCTGCTTTTTCATCCAGGCATACAACTTTACAACCTGTGCGGTAACCAGGATCAATGGCAAGGATGCGTTTCGAGCCAAGTGGTGCACTTAATAATAACTGGCGGAGGTTTTCTGAAAACACATTAATTGCTTCTTCATCCGCAGCAGTTTTTAATGCAGTACGAAATTCGGTTTCGAGGCTTGGTTGCAGCAATCGCCGGTAACTGTCTTTTATTGCTTTGCGGAGATGTTCATTGCTGAGACTCATTCCTTTTATGTATATCTGTTCAATGATCTCCAATGAAATCTCTTCCTGCGGTTCAATGGCGATCCGTAAAAATCCTTCAAGAAACCCACGCAGCACTGCAAGTGTCCGGTGCGAAGGAATACTTGCAATACGTTCAGAAAAATTAAAATAGTCTTTGTACTTGATCGCTTCTGTTTCCTTATCTGTATTCACAGTTGCTTTAAGTAAACCTTCCCGTTCAAATAGTTTTCTTAGTTTCTCCCTGACTGTTATGTCTTCATTTATTTTCTCAGCAATGATATCTCTTGCACCCTGCAATGCCATTTCCACTGAAGTAACTTTTTCGTTTAGGAAAGCTGCTGCTTCTTTTTCAGGATCAATATTTGATTGCTCCAGCAACATTTCTGCAAGCGGTGCCAATCCATTTTCCCGGGCTGTATCTGCTTTTGTCTTACGTTTTTGTTTATAAGGAAGATAAATATCTTCAAGCTGGCTGATGGTAGTTGCGTTATTAATTTTCGCCTGCAACTGTTCCGTCATTTTACCCTGCTCCGAAATTGTTTTTTCAATAAAAGTTTTTCTTTCCTCAAATTCCTGCATGGCTTTGTGTTCATCCTGTATTTGTTGGATCTGGACTTCATCCAGTGCACCTGTCATGTCTTTACGGTAACGTGCGATGAAAGGGATTGTTGAGCCGCTTTCCAATAATTGAAGAACGGTTTCTACCTGCTGTATTTTTATATTTAATTTTAATGCTATTGGTTGAGTGAACATGAGTCTTGATTTTTTGGAGGGCGAAATTAGTGCAAGATGTATGACCTAAGATCTAAGATCTAAGATTTTTTTCACAAACGTCACAGATTTTAAATCTTAAATCTTAAATAAATTGAAAGTTAAACCGTTAGTGTCAATCGCTTCGCCGGATTTGCCTCAGCAAAAGTATAGAGGCTGTTCCGGATAAAATCATTGTCGGCATATGGCTGCAGTTGATCCTTCAGGTCCTGTAGTTTTTTTATTTGTTGTGAAGCAGGAAGATAACCCATGCCCCAGAAAATACCTCGTTCAATGAGCAGGTAAAGTTTTTCTTCTTTTTTTATTCCTTCATCGACGATGGCGAACGTGGGTAATTGATTTTCGAGTGCGCTTAATGCTGTTTTTACTTTACCGTTGTAATATAGAGGAGCGTCTAAAAATTCAATATCTTTTTCTGCCAACGGAGTTTTATCAAGGTAACAAAGTTTATGGCTCAGTTCAAATTCATCTACCATCTTCTTCAGTAGTACCAGGCCCTCGTGCAATAAATTAAAAACATAAAGTGCAGGAAGATGCTTCTTTTTTTTATCAATTGCAAGCCGGATATAACCACGATTATCCTCAAATGCATACAGGCCATACTTTTGTGCAGGTTGTTTCTGGCTGTAATTGTATTTTGGCCAGAGCCTTTTGATCTCGGCACTTTCCAACACCAGTGATTGTAGTTCAGTGGCACATGAAGTATAAGTAATTTTACAAACCTGCCTCAAAAAATACTGGCGTTTTTTTTCTGCGTCGTTTTGTGTAAAATGGCTGCTCACCCTTTTCTTAAGGTTGATCGCCTTGCCCACGTAGATTATTTTCCCTTTGGCATTGTGGAAATAATAAACACCCGGGGTAGATGGCAATTGTTCGATCTGCTTTTTATCAAGGTTTTCCGGCAACCATTGTTCTGCCGATGATCTTTTAAGCATTGCCTGGATATGGGCATCTCCTCCATTGCTGAGTATTTTATCAAATAATGCCACTGTTGCCCTTGCATCTCCGTCGGCACGGTGACGGTTATCAATCGTAATATCAAGGTTGCGGCAAATATTTCCCAAGCTATAAGAAGAAAAGCCTGGAAATACTTTTCGGCTAAGCCTTACCGTACACAGCTTTTTTAAATTAAGATCAAAACCACTGCATTTCAAATGATGTTTGAGAAAAGAGTAGTCAAAGTTCACGCTGTGTGCAATAAAAATATTATCGTGAAGCATTTCATGAATAACCCCTGCAACTTCTTCAAACAGCGGTGCTGAAGCCACCATTTCGTTGGTAATGCCTGTTAAAGCAGTAATGTACAGCGGTATCTTTCTTCCGGGATTGATCAGTGTTTTGAATTGCTTCTTTACGGAATTACCATCATGTACATAAATGGCGATCTCGGTGATGGCATGTGCCGCAGCGTGGCCACCGGTGGTTTCTATATCGACAATTGCGTACAAGTAATTTGGTGATTTGGTGATTGGTGATTTGGTGATTTGGTGATTGGTGATTTGGTGATTTGGTGATTGGTGATTTGGTGATTTGGTGATTTGGTGATGGTGATTTGGAAATGAAGGGCAATTTACTAATTAATTTAGTTACGCAAAAAATAATGTTGGCAGATAAAGGGACGATTACTAAAATTTGCTCTGATGTGGAAATTCAAATGAGGCTAAAGCCATTTTTTTGTAATGCTTTAGCCCGATTTCAAAGTTGAGACATGATTTGCCGTACAAGTGAGTGACACAACAATGTTGAGCAATGTTATAAAAGCTGGTTACATAATTAAAAATCGCCGCTCATTTTGTAACTTCGCCAACTTCTAAAGAAGAAAGATAAACATGGAACTGAGTAAAAATTTTGAACCGCAGGCGATTGAAAATAAATGGTACCAGCATTGGCTGGATAAACAATATTTTAAAAGTACCCCTGACGAGCGTGAGCCTTATACGATCGTAATGCCACCACCGAATGTGACTGGTGTATTGCACATGGGTCATTGCCTGAATAATTCCATCCAGGATATTTTAATACGACGTGCCAGGATGCAGGGGAAGAATGCATGCTGGGTGCCGGGAACCGATCATGCTTCTATTGCTACGGAGGCGAAAGTAGTAGGAATGCTAAGAGAAAGAGGTATTGCCAAATCCTCTTTATCGAGAGAAGAATTTTTAGGCTATGCATGGGAATGGAAAGAAAAATATGGCGGCATCATCCTGCAGCAACTGAAAAAACTTGGGTTTAGCCTGGACTGGGACCGTACATCGTTCACCATGGACAAAGATTATTATGCGTCGGTAATAAAGGTTTTTATTGAACTGCATAAAAAAGGAATGATCTATCGTGGCAAGCGAATGATCAATTGGGATGTAAAAGCGCTTACAGCTCTCAGTGATGAAGAGGTGATTCGTAAGGAAACGAAGCAGAAACTTTATTATCTACAATATGCTATAGACGGGAATCGGGAATCGGGAATCGGGAATGAGCAGCAGATCGTAATTGCAACAGTTCGTCCTGAAACGATTATGGGTGATACAGCAATCGCAGTACATCCGGATGATGAACGGTATAAACATTTGCATGGAAAATTTGCCATAGTACCGTTGATCAATAAACGCATTCCAATAATAACAGACGATTATGTTACAATGGAATTTGGAACAGGTGCTTTAAAAGTTACCCCGGCTCATGATATGAACGACAACCAGCTTGGACAAAAACACGGGCTCGAAGTGGTTGATATTTTTAATGATGATGGTACATTAAACAGCGATGCTCAGATATATGTCGGCCTGGATCGTTTTGCTGCAAGAAAAAAAATTGCTGCAGAACTGGAAGAAAAAGGATTTTTAATAAAGACGGAAGATTATACAAGTGAAGTTGGATATAGTGAACGTACAGATACAGTGGTAGAACCCCGCCTTAGTTTACAATGGTGGTTGAGCATGAAAGACCTTGCAACACCTGCATTGAAAACAGTGATGGATGATGAAATAAAATTCTATCCGCCAAAATTCAGGAATCTTTATCGTCATTGGATGGAAAATATCAAAGATTGGTGTATTAGTCGCCAGCTTTGGTGGGGGCATCGTATCCCGGCGTGGTATGATAGTGAAGGGAATTATGTGGTAGCTGAAACGAAGGAAGTTGCTATTGAACAATTCAAAATTCAAAATTCAAAATTGAAGATCTGCGGCAGGATGAAGACTGTCTTGATACCTGGTTCTCTTCATGGCTTTGGCCCTTTGAAGTTTTTAAAGGTCACTCTGATCCGGGTAATAAAGAAATTAAATATTACTATCCTACTGATACATTGGTTACAGCACCTGAAATTATTTTCTTCTGGGTGGCTCGTATGATCATGGCAGGATTTGAGTTCATGAATGAAAAGCCGTTCCAGTCGGTGTATTTTACGGGCATTGTAAGAGACAAACAGGGAAGAAAGATGAGTAAGAGCCTCGGCAACTCACCGGACCTGTTAGGTTTGATAGACCAGTACGGTGCTGATGCAACCCGTTTTGGAATTATGATCGCATCTCCGGCAGGCAACGATATTTTATTTGATGAATCAGCGCTGGAACAAGGCAGGAATTTTAATAATAAGATGTGGAACGCAGTGAAGCTTTTGAAAATGTGGGAAGGACGACAATCGGGAATCGGCAATCCGCAATTTGCTCACAACTCACAGCTCACAGCTAGCAGCTTCGCACTAGACTGGTTTGAAAATAGATTGAATCAGGTAAAAGTGGAAGTTAATTCAATGATGGACCAGTTCAGGTTGAGTGAAGCGTTGAAAACAATTTACTCTTTAATATGGGACGACTTCTGTAGCTGGTATCTGGAATGGGTAAAACCTGGATTTGAACAACCCATTGACGGGGCTATCTATAAAAAAACAATTGGCTTTTTCACAGAACTGATGCAGTTGTTACACCCATTCATGCCGTTTGTTACCGAAGAGATCTATCATCTTCTTGAAGAAAGAACTGATGACCTTTGCATTAGACAGTTTAGTAAAACTGTTTCCATCGACACAGCAATATTGGAGAAGGGGAAATTATTAAAAGAATTGATTACCGGTTTAAGGGATATAAGAAATAAACAACAGATCAAACGGAAAGAATTTATAGAGTTGTTCATTGACAGTAGCAGTAAAGATGCATACGATGTTATTGAATCCATTTTAAGCAAACAGGTAAATGCAAAATCCATTTCATTTACAAATACACCTCTAACAGAAACCATCTCCTGCGTAATTGGCAAGGATAAGTTTTATATAAAAACAGAACAGCCTGTAAATAAAGGCAACCAAAAAGATGAGCTTGAAAAAGAACTGAATCATCTGAAAGGATTTCTTGTTTCAGTTGAAAAAAAACTCGGCAACGAGAAATTTGTGAGCAATGCAAAGCCTGAAGTGCTTGCGATGGAGCAAAAGAAAAAATCGGATGCAGAAACCAAGATCAGGGTGATTGAAGAAAGCCTGGGTTCATTATAACATGAGCTTTAAAGACGATTATAGCATTGAAAGGCAGAATTACTTTTTTATAATGATCAATATAATCCTGGCGTAAAATTGCTGTTCTGTATTAAACCTGTTAATTCCGGAAAATCATGCCTTCGATTCGTGTTTCCTTTGTAGATTCGTTGGTACAATTAAAGCAAATTCATCATGCGAAATTTTAAGGCAGCTTTTTTTCTATCGATTGGCTTGATAGTAAGTCAGTTCCTGTTTGCACAACAAAAGAAGGCTGCTAAAAAAGAAGAGATCATACCTGTAACAAAATTTAAGGCCCCAAAACTCCAGACGGCAATCGGCAAATATAAAGATTCAGTATCTGTTTCGGTTGATGAAGCTATAAAGCTGATTGGAATGCCGTTGAAGATCCAGGATAGTAAACAAACTGAGTATAGCATATCTTCTTACCAGTTTTTATACAAAAAAAGAGGGGTTAGGGAAGAGGATGAAACAGACCAGAATTCTAAGCCGATCCCTACTACTACTATTTCTTCTGATAGGTTTAAGGTTTCTCCATTACCAGATCTTTGGGTAAATATCATAAGGGAACAGGTAAAACAAGGAGAAGAATTTTACTTTTTTGATGTGATCGCAAAAGATACACAAGGCCGGGTGATGTATGCGCCGAATTTAAAAATAATGATACGATAATCAATGCTGCAGGTTATAAAGGCAGGATTAAACGACCTCCCGGTTATTGAGCAACTTGCTCATGCAACCTGGCCGGATGCTTATGGAAAAATACTTTCCCCTGAACAGTTGAGCTATATGCTGAAACTAATTTATAGTAATTCATCGTTGGCCAACCAGGTAGAAAATTTGCAGCACCATTTTATCATTGTGAAAGAAAATGAGGAAGCGGTCGGATTTGCATCCTATTCTCCAAAGCAACAAAATAATAAGAAAGTATTTCGCCTTCATAAATTATATGTGTTGCCCAACCAACAGGGAAAAGGAACAGGAAAGTTTTTATTAAATTTCATCATAACAGAAATTAAAGAATCCGGTGCAGAAATCTTAGAGCTCAATGTAAACCGGCACAACAAAGCTTTTTACTTTTACAGGAAGAATGGGTTTACAATTTCAAGAGAAGAAGACATCGATATTGGCAGCGGATATTTTATGAATGATTATGTAATGGAAAAACCGTTGTGATTTTGAATTTTGAATTTTGAATTTTGAATTTTTCTCGAATTGAATTTGGATGTTGACTAAGCTTTGACCTTGTCTCACCATTCAACATTTAAAATTCAAAATTTAAAATATCAGTTGATGCGTTTGCTTTATGATCCCCATTACAAAAACACTTTGCACATTCCCTACATTTTCGATCTGTGAAAGCCGGTTGACATGGAAATCATAATAACTGTTCATATCCTCCTCCACTACTTTTAGCATAAAATCAAATTGCCCTGAAATATTGTAACATTCAATTACTTCATTTAAAGCATTGATCGTTTTTATAAATTTCACACCTGCATTTTTGCTATGTTCCTTTAAACTTACATAACAGATCACCATTAAACCCTTTTTCACCTTTGCATTATCCACGAGTGCTGCGTACTGTTTGATCACGCCATTTTGCTCCAGGCGTTTGATACGTTCATGAACAGGCGTTGTACTTAAATGTATTTTTGCTGATATTTCCTTTACTGTGATGCGTGCATTTTCCTGCAGCAATTTCAGAATCGAAATATCCATCTTATCAAGTGATGGGAGGCTAATAGTTGTTTGTTCTTTTTGGCACGCTTTTTTCATATGAAACTGTAGTTTTATCCTACAAATTACAAAAAATATGGACATTTGTTCCAAAGATTTAATGTGCAACAGAATTTAACACTAGAAAGGGTACATTTGTATCCTAAAACAATAAAACATGTCAACAATAACAGAAAAAGGCATTGATTTCAGCCTTGCATACAAGGTAAAAGATATGAGCCTCGCTGCGTGGGGCCGTAAAGAAATCATGTTAGCCGAAGCAGAAATGCCAGGACTAATGTCAGTAAGAAAAGAATTTGGTGCAAGTCAGCCGTTGAAAGGTGCACGCATTGCAGGTTGTCTTCACATGACGATCCAGACTGCAGTATTGATCGAGACATTGATCGCTCTTGGTGCTGAAGTAAAATGGAGCAGCTGCAATATTTTTTCAACGCAAGACCAGGCAGCTGCTGCTATCGCTGCAGAAGGTATTGGTGTTTATGCATGGAAAGGACAAACGCAGGAAGAGGCTGATTGGTGTATTGAACAAACTTTGTTCTTCGGTTCTGCCGACAAGCCATTAAACATGATCCTCGATGATGGTGGTGATTTAACAAATATGGTGTTTGATAAATACCCTGAACTGATTGCTAACGTTAAAGGACTGAGTGAAGAAACCACAACTGGTGTTCACCGCTTATACGAGCGCATGGCCAAAGGCACTTTGCCTATTCCTGCAATCGATGTAAATAATTCAGTTACCAAATCTAAGTTCGATAATAAGTATGGTTGTAAAGAATCACTGGTAGATTCCATCCGTCGTGCTACTGACGTTATGATGGCTGGAAAAGTTGCCGTTGTAGGTGGATACGGTGATGTTGGTAAAGGGTCTGCAGAAAGTTTACGTGGTGCAGGCGCCCGTGTAATTGTTACTGAAATTGATCCTATCTGTGCTCTACAGGCTGCAATGGATGGTTTTGAAGTTAAGAAAATGATCGATGCCGTGAAAGAAGCTGATATCATCGTTACGGCTAGCGGTTGCCGTGACCTTATCACAGCTAAGCATTTTGAAGCTATGAAAGACAAGGCAATCGTGTGTAACATCGGCCACTTCGACATCGAAATTGATATGGCCTGGTTGAATCAAAATCATGGCGCATCAAAAAATACCATTAAGCCACAGGTCGATCTTTATACCATCAATGGTAAAGATGTGATCATCCTTGCTGAAGGACGTTTGGTAAACTTAGGTTGTGCTACAGGCCATCCAAGTTTCGTAATGAGTAATTCATTCACAAACCAAACGCTTGCTCAAATAGAATTATATACAAACCCAGGCAAATACGAAAACAAAGTTTATGTTTTGCCAAAGCATCTTGATGAAAAAGTTGCACGTTTGCACTTATCAAAAATTGGTGTTGTGTTGGAAGAATTAACTGACGCACAATCTGAATATTTAGGGGTTGAAAAAGATGGCCCTTACAAAGCAGAAATGTACCGTTATTAATGCAAGCTATGAGCTTTAAGCTATGAGCTATGAGCTATGAGCAAAAACCCACTTCATATGAGGTGGGTTTTTATTTTTCAGCAATTTATTTCACGCAAAGCCACTAAGATTAAATACAAGAGGCGCAAAGAAAATCTTAGCCCTTTGCGTTTGCTTTGCCCCTTTGCGTGAAGTATATTGAGGCTACTAATGTTCTTCCTCGAAGTATATCTTATAAAATTTCTTACCTGATTCATCTACACCTTTCTCAATCAGGTCGCGACGGCCGTGTATATAAATGTGAAAGTTTTTGTCAAGTTTCAAAACGGATTTAAAAAGTTTCTGCTGCTTTTTTACTGCTGCTAAGTTGATATCAAATTCATCGTCTATCTCATAATTTCGGGCAGACTCAAAATTCTTTTTGTATTGTTTAAAACTATCTATCAGTTCAGGCTGGTCAATTACTTCAGTTGCGAATTCATCTATATTGAAATGATCGTGGGTTTTGAAATAATCCATGCTGCGGTTCATCAGTTCCAGCTGGTCTGATTTACCGGCTTCAAATTTCTCCGGGAATTCATTCGTGGCAAACTGCTTACACAAGGCAAGGTATTTGTCTGTGTGATGATAATCATCTGCAATGGGCTGTACTTGTAAAAAATCGTTTACCCAGTATTGTGCGTCCTGTTGTTTGTTGGTATGATCAATTACACAAACCTTATAACCAGTTGCTGCATTTGATTGGAATACAAGACAACCCTTATCCGGCTTATTAATATTGATTCCATCTTCCTGTATCATTTCAAGGCTCCCGCCATGTTCAAAGATTTTTAAAAACGTTTCCTTATTCTCTGATTTAAAGATGCCAATTGCCTTTACAAAATCATTTTCGAAAGGAATATTGTCAAGCATAACGATACACAACTCACCTTCTTTCACTTTTACATGAGTGGATTTGCTGTAGAGGAATTGTGCAAGCTTATTACTGAGCGATATAAAATCATCCTTATTGGTAAAAATATCAGTCACATAATTATAAACCTCGTTCAATTTAACATCATGTAAATGCGTAAAATGATTCAGCTCATTTTCATTAATGGAACCTAGAAAATATTTCAGTAGTAATTTCTGAACAATCCCGTCATTTAAAGTAAGTGTGTTGATTGATAGCTTTAATTCCCCGCCACGAGTGGGATTTCCAATCTTGTGTACGATGGCCCGTAGTATGGTTACATTTTCAAAACTTTTCATAGATGTATGATTTAAGATGTACTATTGCCTAAAATCTTCGATCTTAAATCTTACATCTTAAATCCTATATTTTATATTTTATGATCCGCAGCTTATACAACCATCCTGCATGGTACAGGTTTCACCTTCTGCGAGTGTTGGCTCAACATCAATGGCTGCTTTTGAATGGTTGTTATTTATTTCCATGTTTGCTATTACAGGTTCTACTTCCATCCCACCCTGCTTTTCTACTGTGAATTGTACAGCTTGTGTAGCCGCTTGTGTACGTAGATAATACATCCCGGTTTTGAGTCCCTTCTTCCAGGCATAAAAATGCATTGAAGTCAACTTAGAAGTTGTTGGGCTTTCAACAAATAAATTTAATGATTGTGACTGGCAAATGAATGCTCCACGGTCGGCGGCCATATCAATTAAATTTCGTTGTTTTATTTCCCAAACCGTTTTATATAGTTCCTTTATATCTGCAGGTATCTCATCAATTTTTTGAATGGAACCATTGGCGGCAATGATCTTATTTTTCATTGCATTGGTCCACAAACCAAGCTGCACAAGGTCTTTCAACAAGTGCTTATTCACAATAATAAACTCACCACTCAGCACCCTGCGTGAATAAATATTACTGGTATATGGCTCGAAACATTCGTTGTTTCCAAATATTTGTGAAGTAGATGCAGTTGGCATGGGTGCCAGTAACAAAGAATTCCGTATTCCAAATTGTTTTACTTCCTCTTTTAAAGCTGCCCAGTCCCAACGGTCAGTTGGTGTAACGCCCCACATATCAAACTGGAATATTCCTTTCGAAACCGGTGATCCCTCAAAGGAATCATAAGCTCCCTGAATCTTTGCAAGATCCTTACTTGCCGTCATTGCGGCAAAGTACATCGTTTCAAAGATATTTTTATTCAGCATTTTTGCCAGGTCACTTTCAAATGGCAGGCGCAACATAATAAAAGCATCTGCCAAACCCTGAACACCTAAACCAATGGGACGGTGTTTCATGTTTGAGGCCCTTGCTTCTTCAACAGGGTAATAATTATTATCGATGACGGAATTGAGGTTTTTAGTAACATGGTAAGTTACATCGTATAATTTCTGGTGATCAAATTTCCCGTTAATCACAAAGCGTGGTAGTGCTAGTGAAGCTAAATTGCACACAGCGACTTCTGAAGGCGAAGTGTACTCCATAATTTCAGTACATAAATTACTGCACTTGATGGTGCCTAAATTTTGCTGATTGCTTTTACTGTTGGCCGCATCCTTATACAGTAAATAAGGTGTGCCTGTTTCTATTTGCGATTCTAAAATTTTAAACCAAAGATCCTGTGCCTTGATCGTTTTTCTTGCTTTTCCTTCTGCCTCATACTTGGTGTAGAGTTTTTCAAAAGCTTCTCCAAAGCATTCACTCAATCCAGGTGCTTCGTTTGGACAAAACAAACTCCATTGTTCATTTGCTTCTACACGTTTCATAAACAAATCACTCATCCACAAAGCAAAGAACAAATCACGTGCACGCATTTCTTCCTTACCATGATTTTTTCTAAGGTCTAAAAACGCAAATACATCAGCATGCCATGGTTCCAAATAAATAGCGAATGCGCCTTTGCGTTTTCCTCCACCCTGGTCAACATACCTTGCTGTATCATTAAATACACGCAACATTGGAATGATACCATTGCTTGTTCCATTCGTTCCGCCAATATAACTTCCTGTTGCCCTGATATTGTGAATGGCCAGGCCAATACCACCTGCACTTTGAGAAATTTTGGCTGTTTGTTTTAATGTATCATAAATACCATCGATGCTATCTTCTTTCATGGTAAGCAAAAAGCAACTGCTCATCTGCGGCTTTGGTGTGCCTGCGTTGAACAAAGTTGGTGTAGCATGAGTAAACCATTTCTCACTCATCAAGTGATAAGTTTTGATGGCATCTTCAATATTATTTTTATGAATTCCAACCGCCACACGCATGTACATGTGTTGGGGACGTTCGGCGATCTTTCCATCAATTTTAAACAGGTAAGATTTCTCCAATGTTTTGAAACCAAAATAATCGAATGCATAATCACGATCATAAATGATCGTGCTGTCCAAAACATCTGCATGTTCTTCAATGATCGCCATAACATCATCAGCGATGATGGGCAATCTTTTTCCTGATGCCTTATCTGTATAGTTATACAAATTGCGCATGGTATCAGAAAAACTCTTGGTGGTGTTCTTATGCAGGTTACTAACGGCTATCCTTGATGCAAGAATGGCATAATCAGGATGCGTGATGGTCAGGGATGCAGCAGTTTCTGCAGCAAGATTATCAAGTTCAGTTGTTGGCACACCTTCGTAAATACCTTCAATCGTCTTTTTAGCAACGTCTATAACGTTCAGCATTGGACTAAGGCTGTAACTTAATTTTTCTATTCTTGCGGTTACTTTATCAAATTTTACGGGTTCTTTCTTGCCGTTTCTTTTTATTACAAACATGGAGAATTATGAATTGAGAATTATGAATTATGAGTAGTATATTATTCCTGGTTGTTGAATCTTAAATCACAGATCTTAAATCTTAGATCTTAGATCTTAGATATCAAAAATCTTCTTCCATCGAAAAAGCCTGCGATTCATTGTTGTTCATTACGCCGGCTTTCTGGTAATCGCCCACACGTTTTTCGAAGAAATTTGTTTTGCCTTGCAAGGAGATCATCTCCATAAAATCAAATGGGTTGGTTGTATTGTAAACTTTGTTGTAACCCAGTTCACTTAGCCAACGATCGGCAACGAATTCGATATACTGTTGCATAAGCGTTGCATTCATCCCGATCAAACCAACTGGCAATGCTTCCGTGATAAATTCCTTTTCTATGGTCACAGCATCAGTGATGATCGCCTGCACTTCTTTTTCTGAAAGTTTATTTTGCAACATGCTATAAAGCAAACATGCAAACTCGCAGTGCAGCCCTTCGTCGCGGCTGATCAGTTCATTGCTGAAAGTCAATCCCGGCATCAATCCTCTTTTCTTTAACCAGAACAGGGAGCAAAAGCTGCCACTGAAGAATATTCCTTCGACTGCTGCAAAGGCAACAAGGCGCTCGGCAAAAGTCCCGTTGCTGATCCAACGCAATGCCCATTCTGCTTTTTTCTTTACAGCAGGAATCGTATCAATCGCATGAAACAGTTTGTGTTTCTCTTCCGGGTTTTTAATGTAAGTATCGATCAGCAATGCGTACGTTTCACTATGAATATTTTCCATCATGATTTGGAAGCCATAAAAACATCTTGCTTCCGGCAACTGTACTTCGCTCATAAAATTCACCGCAAGGTTTTCGTTTACGATGCCATCACTTGCTGCAAAGAATGCAAGTATATGAGAAACAAAATGACGTTCGCCATCATTCAGATTTTCCCAATCTGCCATATCAGCGCTCAGGTCAATTTCCTCGGCGGTCCAAAAACTGGCTTCATGCTTTTTATATTGTTCCCAGATCTTTGGATAGTTGATTGGAAGTATTACAAAGCGGTCCTTATTTTCTCTTAATAAAATTTCATCTGTATTTGACATAGCAATATTTTAAAATTCGTTTACCGGTGACAGTTATAGTGCTGAAGTGAAGCGCCAACAATAGAAGTGGCAGAACCATCAGTACTTCGACCTTTCACCCGAAAGTTTGTTACTTGTTGATTTTTGGCAGGTCTTCTGACTCACCTCCTGTTTAAAGCCTTCCCGTCGCGACACGCGGGACAGTGGCGTGAAGTTCAAACAGTTTAAAGAAGTTTACAGCTACGGGGATAGTCCGGGATTTTCACCTGGTTCCCTTTTAATGCAGTTGAACCTATATGAACAACTGCAACCAAAATCAGGTTGCAATATTAACCTCTTCAATCAAGAAAAAGATCGGGATTTGTCCACTAAGTGTTGAAAAGAAATGGAAGTTTGCATTGGCAGGGCATTAGCGGGGAATTATTTTTTTTACGGCAAAAACTGTTTTGTTTTAAAAGATCTACACAAGTTTTTTTATGCACTATTTTTCCCGGTCTTTCAGCCCCTCAAAGGGCGGATCATACATTCATCGTTCAGAATGCGACGTTTGAACTTATACCAATTAAATTACTAATTGTCTTTATAAGCCTGACAATTCTTTGCTGGCACAGCTTTATTTCTAATAGGTATTAGGTATATGCTCACCTGGCGTTGATCCCAGGGCTAATGCGGAAGAAAAAAAGCCGCAACTGTAAATTGCGGCTCTTCTTTGTGCGTTGTGTTGGAGCTATGCTACAGTCACATCGTTTGATAAATAAATATCCTGTATCGTATTTAATATTTTCACACCGTCTGTCATGGGTTTCTGGAACGATTTTCTTCCAGAGATCAAACCAGTACCTCCTGCCCTCTTGTTAATAAGTGCAGTCAGCGCTGCTTCCTTCAAATCGGAATCCCCTGCAGATGCGCCACCGGAATTGATAAGGCCTGCTCTACCCATATAACAATTAGCAACCTGGTAACGACAAAGATCAATGGGATTATCGGAAGAAAGTTCCGAATACATTCTTTTATCAAGTTTACCATAGCTGCTGCTGCCGGTATTCATCGCTTTGAAGCCACCGTTGTTTTCGGGGAGTTTTTGTTTTATAATATCTGCCTGTATGGTTGAACCAAGATGATTAGCCTGGCCCGTAAGATCGGCTGACACATGATAATCAACAGAACCTTGTTTAAAAGCATTATTCCTTAAATAACACCAAAGAATGGTTCCCATACCCAACTCATGCGCTTCAGCAAAGGCCTTTGCTACTTCTACAATTTGTCTCCCTGCATTTTCGGATCCGAAATAAATCGTTGCGCCTACTGCAGCCGCACCCATGTTCCATGCCTCTCTTATGGTTCCATACATGATCTGGTCGGCCTGGTTAGGATAAGTTAGTAATTCGTTGTGATTGATCTTT
>JBDSBG010000170.1:0-4431 GCA_039921685.1 Ferruginibacter sp. | reverse complement strand
CGGAGTTCTTCCGCAGATTTTTTTTAGTTACCATGATGTTGTATTTTTAAATGAACTATAAATATAACGAAGTGTTAGAAAGGCTACCGAAGGTTTAGTTCAACAAATTATTGGCAAAAGCTGGGCAGACGGAAAATCAATCAACAGAAAATTCAATTGGGCATCTGTACGGGAACGAATAAAATTTCAGCATTTAAATCTTTTGTGTAGTTCGGTTAATTGACTTGACAAATTATATAGCGGCCTGCACATTAGGCTACGCATATAGTGCGCAGGCTTACATTGTGGTGTTATATATATATACTTTGCTGGCAGAAAAGCCCGGCAGAAGGAATACTAATTCCCCACCTTCGGCGGCAGAAACGTTAGTCGTCAAGTTGAATAGAAACTACCTTTAAAAACGAATAATTCAAGAATCAATATGTTGACATATACCGAACGCATAGAATTAAGGGATAAGCTGGTGAGTGGCGAAATTGGAATAGAATTCGCACAAGAACAATATTGGAAGGTTTTCCAAGAAGGAAAAAAGTCTTGGCATACAAAGGACTGGAAAGAAAGAAGGGCTAAATGGATTAAAGACAAATGTGAAATATGTAATAGCCAGGAGACATTAACGCTACAGCATCGTTCTCACCCCAGGAAATACTCTGAGTATCTAACAGAGATAAGGAGGGCATATGCTGAAGATTATATAAAAACCAATTCTGAAGTCGATAAATCTGAATTTAGAAATCATATACTAAAAGATTATGATTATGCACCCACCCCTTTGTGTCCAAATTGTAAAAGTAGAAATCCTAATACAAGAGTAAGAAAAATTCCACAATGTCGGTGCTCAGTATGTAAGCACGAATTTGATGCGCCTGTTTATAAATCAGTTGATCAACTTATCTCAATTTTTCTTGAGAATCAAGATGCAATTGAAGCTAGAGACAAGTGCTTTATATCGAAAAAATGGAAAAATGAACATAACCTGTCAAGTGTCAGGTATTGGTTCCAACGAGAGCGGGCAGTAACTAAGGACGATGCAACGATTGAGAAGGAGGCATTTTTACTTTATCTAAATGATGACATCAAATATCTATCATTCGAAGACACTATAACAGCTTGCAAAAGATGTGCTTCTAGTTATGACTTATATAGGATGGAATTGTGTCCTCAATGCAAAGAGCATTACAAAGGCATTCAATATCCAACCTGCATTCAGTGTTTACCAGAAGAAAAGCGTAAAACTTTGTTAGAAAATTTTGAATTTGGAAAAGAGATGAGAGAAAGGCATCGGGACCTTGGAATTGACTAAATATGGTTAAAAAAGCAATCTGCTAACCTAGGTTTTATGCAAGCTGGGCTTGACATTGTAACATGAACTGGACGAATATCTATCAGCTTTTGTCCATAACTTCATGAATATATTTTCAATCGGTAGCGATTGAGAAGCAGCCATAATACTAATTCACAACCTGCATAATGCCCCGGACGTTGTGCGAAACCAACTAGAGACATTTTCATGAATAAAGGTTCCATTTTGTACGATATTAAGCTTACAATGTGTTTTATTGCTTTATCATTGAGCACAAAGGCTCAAGAAAAATTCATTCACAATACTGACACTTTGCAGCGAAAGGGAATAATTATCCATCAAAATAGGTTTTCAAATAGAAATGCCATTCTGATGAGGGATACAACTTTAAGCGGAAACCAATTTAACTACCGATGGCATGAGGGGATAGACATAGAAGGAAGGGTTTCACAAACCAATTATCAATTTCCTGCTTTTCTTGTTGACAGTACTTTAGCTTCTTCATGCGACAGTCTGTTTTTGTTTGACTCAAAAAATAAACACATTCGCTGGACTAGTTATCCAAAGAAAGGCTCTTCAACGTTGACAAAAAAGAACATTAGACTATATGTAGGCTACATTGATGAGAAAGGACAAAAAAACATTGTTGTTCAGTTTATTTCATTAAAAGAGTTTAAGAATGGCCGAAAGATATATTCTAGAGAATTATTCTTAATTGTTCCAAGAAAGAATTGCATTTCGCAATCATAAATATTGGGCCTTAACATTAATCGACAGGCAAGCTGGACAAGGTAGCATCAGCTATGTGCAAGCACAAGCTGTGGTTCGGGCTCGACGTTCAATTCAGATTTAGTTCTTAATTTCCCTTTATATTTTCAATCAGCAGCGGCTGTAGGGCGGACGAATATTTAATGCCACACCTGCATAAAATCCTGCTCGTTGGTTGTAATATGACAAGGTGCAACCACTATAATAATTTCAAAGTATTTAAGGTGACAGAACGAATTAGTAAAGCGGAACAGGATAGACAATTTGCGTATGCTTCCAATCTTGCTTTTGAAACAAAAGGCAAAAAGAAGAATTGGAATAACATATTTGCAGCTTGGCACTTTGCAGCATTAAGTGGACACATACGTTCACAGTTTTATGTTGGTGTATGTTTTGACAACGGTTATGGCGTTCAGAAAGACATAAAAGAGGCTTACAATTGGTATTTAAAAGCTGCTAAAAGTGGACACATGGAAAGTCAGTATAACATCGGCTTTTTTTATAAAGAAGGCGAAGTTGTAAAGAAGGATTATAAAAAAGCACTCCATTGGTTTACAGTATCTGCTTCAAAAGGTGACACAGAAGCACAACGAGATTTAGGTTATTGTTACTTCTATGGACAAGGGACAAAAAAGAACGAGGAGAAAGCCGTTTATTGGTACAAAAAAGCTGCACATAAAAATGACGACAAGGCTTTGTACAACTTGGGACTTTGTTACAAACACGGTGAGGGTGTAAAACAATCTAATCGTTGGGCAAAATATTATTTTAAAAAAGCTGCTGCGTTTGGACATAAGCTAGCAAAAAAGGAATTGACAAGCTTTTAGGCGGCGAGGAAATGCTACAGCCAATAACTCAGCCCAACAAAAAAGCCCATAAACATATTGTTTACAGGCTTTTGAGTCATTTTGTATTTTCTTTTGCGGAGAGGGAGGGATTCGAACCCCCGGAAGTTTGACCTTCAACGGTTTTCAAGACCGCCGCAATCGACCACTCTGCCACCTCTCCGCGGCAAAAGTAAGGGTAGAATGATTTATACCAAAATTTTATGGAAATATATTTATTGAGCCTGTTAGTTTATCGTGGTTTCATAGTTTGAGATGTAGCAGGAGCGTGGCTTCCAGGGGATTTAAGAAAGTCCGGATTTTTTTGGATCAATGGATAACGGATCGGTTATTCTTCCCTGTTTAGCAATTGAGTAACCCGTGTTGGCTATTTTATTAATATATCAGTATTTGTTTTAGATTTATTTATTTATCTAAAGATTTCCGTCATCAACCAGGGGTATCCCGGCTGTGATAGTATCGTTTTTGTAAGTTCTGCTCAAAATATAAATGGAATCATATTTTTTTCAAACATGAAAATTCAATGGCAATGAAACGATGGTCAAATAAAAATCGATCTTGAGTTCACGAATAAGGTTCCCCCAATTTTGAGACATTTACAAGGAAACTATCGGTTTTTTAACGCAATGAATTTGATAGGGAGGGCAGGATGATAGATGCGCTGGAATTTTTACAAACTTTTTGATAAATAAAAAATGCCGTGTTGGTTAATATATCAATCGGGAAAAATCCTGGTAATTTTTACAAATCTTTTTCTGTAATGTTCTGTAAGTTCACTGATGGTTACCGCATTTGCCCGGCCGGAAGTTGAATGTATAAACTTCAGCGTGTCCGTATTTTCTGTTATGATACCCATGTGGCCAACGATTCTGATTGAGTCATTTGTGCCAGTGAATAATATCAAATCGCCAGGCTGGGCATCCAGCTGGTCAACTTGTTTTCCAACATTAGTAAAGTCAACGGAAGATCTTGGCACAGGCCAGGAAAAATGATTAAAAACATAAGTAATAAATCCCGAACAATCGAAGCCTTTGGATGGATCAGTGGAAGCGTACAGGTACGGAACTCCTATCAACGTTTTCGCAAAGCTGACTAATTCCTCCCTTGAAACCGGTGGTATATTTAAAGTTTCAGTCTGAACTTTATTTAAACTGTCCGTTGTTACCGTAATAAAACGTGTTTTTACAATTGATTGCGTATCATAAGTTGCAGTAGTTATATTTCCGGCTTTTTCATTTTCCATTTTCGTAACCCGATCGTTGCAGGAAAGATTAATTAGAAGAGCCATGCAACAGATAAATGATTTCATGCTTTAAAATTAGGATTAAACCGCCCCGCCAGGAAATAGATATAATAGGTGCAGTTTGTTTGATAAATAGAATCCTCAGTGTAGATTCTGTTTCATGTTGACCCACCATTCTGTTTCATGTTGACCCACCGTTCTGGGATGTTGACCCACCTGATTTTTTAGGTTGGTTATTTTAGCCTCCTGAAAATTATTCTGGGATGTTGACC
>JBDSBG010000169.1:0-15157 GCA_039921685.1 Ferruginibacter sp. | reverse complement strand
GTGAGACAAGGTAGGAATGTGAAGACAAGTAAGGTTATCAAGTTCTAAGGGCAATCGGGAAACGTGAATCGATTTTGAATTGCTAATAATACAACAAGGCGCTCCGGTAACGGGGCGCTTTTGTTTTTGTTAGGGGGGGTCGGGAATCGGCAATGAGGAATGGGCAATCGATTATGAATTCGAAACAATCGGAGAGGAGAGAGCCGGTAAAACGGGGTGCTCTTGCTGAACGTACAAAAAAATTTGATTCTTACTGCAAAGCAGCCAGCAGAGCCAGGAGCGTAACGAAAAAAACTGCTGGCAGATTAGTACTCATCAAGCCGACAATGAAAGAGGAAAAGAAATAATGATGAGAATTTGACTGTCTGCAATTTTGCAAATGCCTTTGTTAGCAGAATATTGTTATTTCGTATTTATGGCGTCAAAACATTTTGCGTTGTAACAGTAACAATTTTTATCTCGAAATAGTGGGAATTTTGCTGTATGTTGAACAGAGTTTTTGCTTTCAGAGCTTTCAAAAAAAGTTCCTTTGTAGTCATTTTTTACTAAAGTTGAAATATACCCTCTTTCAAAACTTTTTACCTTCCCTTGTTTATTAGCATGGATTAAAATAATTTCAGTGTCCTTGAATCTTTCAGCTTCAGTGAAATCCTTTTCACTGTCTTTATAGGATATGCTAATGTTGAGTTTGCAATCTTTAAATCTTTCAAAATCTAAAGTCTTTATTTGTCCTGATGAGCAAACAGAGATTAAGCATGTAAAAAAGGTATACAGTAGTTTTTTCATAACAGTTGATGCATGATTTTTAGAAAAATTGGAAATTAATGGATGCCAATTTTGTTTTCAAATTCGATTGACCATTGACCATTCACCATGCCTATTGACAATTGCGCCAACTCAGAAATCCGACCTAATATCCGCCACATAAACATCCGTCCTGTTTCTCAAAATGACATCCGTATAAAAACCACCAGGTTCAGAGATTTCTTCCAGCAGGTGAAAGCTTTCGCATGTTTTGCTGAGCCCTTCAAACAACAGGGTAAAGCAGGCATATGAACTGCCAGTGGGGTAGAGCGTCCAGTTTGGGGCCAGTGAAATATTAAATTCTTTGATCAGTTTACGCTTGCTGCCATCATCTTCGATGAGGAAAGTGCTGGGCCAGATCCGCAGCATAGTATCTTCGGTTGCATAAAGCCGGCAATGTACGATGGTACATTTCTCCAGTTGATGTTGTATAAGTTCTTTGACGGCCTCGTCAATCACTACCTGCGGCCTGGCTATGCTGATCATTTGTTTGAAATTAATGTGTGGATCAAATTTACAATTGATTGTCTGGGATTCCAAAATTTGAACCGTGGAAAACGATACAACGCAGACATCAAAACTCTGTGATAATAAAAATTACAATAAAGCGATCAGATAAATATAAATCAGCTTGTTACATAGAATAATAACAATGGAAAAGCCGGGCTAATAAGCCACCTTTCCCAAAATACCCACCGAATTTAAAGAGAATAGCTTTTAAAGGTGGTCCTGGAGCTCAATATAGTGATTGGGAAAGAGATTCAACTGCGGAATGCAAGAATCGGGTGAGTTCAATAAAATGAGATTCTGTCGTTTCAAAAAACAGGTTATCAGATTATTACGAAGTTAACTTCGATTTATTCTGCATCAAAAATATACAGCAATAACTGCTGGCACTGCCATGATTTTATCGCTATTATAAATCCATCCCAGGCCTGGTCATCGATACCAACCTGCATAGGCAATTTCGAACAATTAAAAGATCCATTGTCCCTTCTCCATCATCAACAAATATTCCGACACCGCCAACGAATAAGCCGAACATTGATTTGCAGCCATCCTTCCATAAAGCTCCTTCAACTGCGGATCGGCTACAATATTTCTTGCATAAAGCACTGCTGAAGCCATGCGTAACCTCGAAGCAGCTTGTTTTTGAGTAGCTATTTTTTGATACACACAAGGTGTGTTACGCATAGAGTTGTTATCATACGGGTTGAAATTATTAAGGTCGCCAGTGTTTCCCGCAAAAGCTTTTTCACCAGGCCCTGAACCGTCTTTCATTTTGTTTGCTTTTTAATTTTATAAAGAGTGACACAAAGAACATCACACCCTATAAACGTAAATTTCAAGCCGAACATTACGAACCTGCTGTTAAAAGATTACGGCTGCTCGAAACCCGTTCTTTGAAAGAACCCGAAGCATCCCCAAAAATAAAGCATCCTGGATATGTTTTTCTCGCCCCAAACACCATTTTCCTAAAATAAGTTAGCTAAAAAAATTTTATACTATTGATAATAATATAATTACGAGTCCTAATTAAAGATTTATACAAAGACAGCAGCCCAAACCTCAGACCTGATACTTTACTTCCTAAAAAGCCTCCCTAACATTCCCCCAAGTCCACCAAAACCTCTTCCTCCTCCCAACAATCCTCCCAACAACCCACCACCGGAAAGCAATCCTCCAAGTCCCCGGCCCCCGCCAAACATTCCGCCGATTCCTCCACCTTGCCCGCGACGGGTAAACATCCTTGCCAAAAATATAGGACCCAGGATACCAAGGGCACCTTTCAGTAATGAATTTGTATTGATGCCAGCCTTCTTCAATTTATCCCCGAGGCCGAGATTATTCAAAAAGTTATTGGTGCTGCCTTCGCCTGACGCAAGTTGTTCTTCATGCTCCGGTGCTTCATCTACAGCTTTCCTGGTAAACTCGTCCAGCACAGAATATTGCTCTTCGTTTACCCCGAGGTATTCGGCCATTTGCTTGAGCTTCACTTTTTCCTCCTCCGAAAAATCTTTATCTGCCTGTGCAAATGCGATCACATCACTTACAAGTGAAAACCGCAGCTCGCTTGTTTTTAAAATGTCCAGGCATTTACTAAGGTCAGCGTCAGATAATGTGGTTGTTGCTGCATGCCTGATAAGGCTGCGTTGGTCTTCTGAGAGGTTGGCTGCATCACTCAAAGCATCCAGGTATTCCAGTTCTTCTTCAGATGCAACACGGTCGGCGGTAGCCATAGAGGCAATGGCACACAAGTAAGCACCTTTTTCGAGGTCTGTAAATCCTTCCAGCATGGTAGATTGGTTCATGTTTGTTGTTTTAGGTTTCCTGGTGCAATGAAATATTTGTGCCAGTATATTTTCCTGTTTCAACAATTGCTGCCCGATAAACAAGGTTAAATGAGTTCAACGGATGTTGCTCAACTGATTAAATTAGGTTCCAGTTATCCCAGATGCCGGAATCAAAGATTGCCCCTCCTCGGCAAACTTGAACAGCTATTTTCCGACCAATTCCGCCACCAACTTTGTTTTAGCCTTGTGTTTTAAGTCAAACATAGAATTCATGTAATATATTTTACGCCCCTTCCCCAGGGAAAAAAGAAATTGCCTCATAGGGGCGATCAATATTTCTTCGCGGTTGCTCTTGCACAATAGTTTACAGCTTTCCCACCAACTTCCTGATATCATTATAACTCCCAATTTCTTTTTCCGATCTCCGCATTTTAAATATATATGATTTCGTATCAAGGCCAATACCCGACTCCGCAAAATCATTATAAGTATAATAATAAAAGGAACCATTTTTAATACCCCATAACATATTTTCCCTTCCGGGAATAATAGCAACTTTTTTATTTTCCAACAATTGATTAATTGCGTTCAATCCTTTGTAGACCACTCCTAAATATGAGAAGGCTATTTCATTGTTCAAACTATCCATAAAAATGGATGTAATAACCATTGCACCAGGCGGGATTAACGGTTGATCGCAATTCCAAAACCCAAACTGGTTAATTGGAAACGTTCTTATAATCTCAGCAGTCGTAAGTTGCTCTTTTTCATATTCTGACAACTCAAGCATTCTTCTTTCATTCTCTATCGCCATGACTTCCTTTTCACGCGCCAGAACATCAGCCTGGTCTTTCAATTTCTTTTTTCTAAATGCAAGCAGTTCTCTAACTTTTTTATTTCTTGCTTCAATTAAAATATTCATCTTTTCATTCTCCTCAAAATCCGATTGTATTTTTGCATCACGTTTCTGATTTACCACCGCTAGGCTGTCGGAAATAATTTGTGCAGAAATAAGCCTGCTTTTTAAAGCGGCTTCATAAGACTTTGTCTTTTCATCAAATACTTTCATGGCAACTTCATAATCACTACCCTCCAATACGGGACGCACTTTGTATGTAACAGTTCTGCCCGGTCTTGAAAATGTTAGGTCATAGAGGCCATCTGAATTTGTGTGTCTCAGCTTTACATCCTGCCATTGTTCTTCTGCATCCGAACGTTTGTAATTCCTTTCATCTTCCACCTGGAATTTTAATCCATTATACGATTGCAATTCCTCGAAGGAGCCGGGTTCTATTTCAACGCTGAAGGCCTGTTTATCGTCCGTAGCCTTCATGGGCTTAACCGGTTTTGAAGAATAGCCGCCGGACTCATCATTAACTGGATGTGTTTTTGGCGTTGCCTTTGTCTTGGCGGACTTTTTTACCTGTGTGATCATGTCTTTTCCAATATATTTCCAGTTACGGTCAACTGTGTCCAGGTAATATAAGTTTTGCCTGGGGTCTTTATTTGTGCAGGAAAGATTTATTTCAGGCTTTGCATTGGGGTTAACAAAAACGGCTTTGTCCTCTTTATAGACATTGATCTCGCACATGGCAGCTGATTCAAAAATATATTTTTTACCCGACGAATCATAACTCATAGGTATACCCGAAACAAAAAAATCCAGGGGATCAGAAAATTCACGATAGGTAACGTTCACTTTTCCTTTAATTGGAATGCCTGCTTCATCAACCAGCGCTGAAGGCGGGAAATAAATTACCGAGCCGGAGGGATAAATAATGGTATCACCTTTTTCAGCATCAAAACTGTAATAATGCAGCGGTACATCTATGCGGGCAAGTGGTGGATCAATAAACGACCGGGCAATCGAGGCTACGGTTTTTTGTTCCTGGCTGCCGTTGATTTGATTCAATGTTGGAAGAATATTCGGCCGGTAGGTGAACAGCAGTATCAGCAGCAGGCAGGCAGCGGCAAGGCTTCCCCAGCCCACCCATTTCCTGGTAATTGCCCTATGCCCCAGTGCTTTTGCAAATTCGGCTTTTACGCCGGCGTGCATAACTGCTTCGATTAGCTGTCGCTGAATAGATAGTTCATTTCTCAATGCCTCATCCTTCTCAAGCTCTGCTTCGAAAGCGGTTCTTGCAGCAGGTGAAAGTTCGTTTTGGAGGTACTGGTTGATCCTTTCTGTATGATTATTCATGGCCATTCTTTTTTGAAAGTTGTAAATAGTAATCTTTGGCTTTTTGAAGGCAACGGTATTTTTGATTCTTGGCCACTTTATCATCGCTGAAGGCGAGGATGCTGGCAATATTTATATAGCTCTCTTTTTTGAAATAGAAAAGGATCAGCAACCGCTTGCAGTTTTCGCCCAATAATTCAAAGGCCGCTTTGGCGAAAACGAACGATAGTTCTTCGTACGTTTCTTCTATTGCCATATCCATTTGCAAGGCGGGGTAAGACAGTGTTATTTTTTTTCTCCTTCTCAGTTCCTGCATCCAGCAATTTTTAACGATCGCCAGTAAATAGTACTTAAGCGGTGTTGCGGTACTAAATTTCTCATCCTGCACTTTTTTATAAAGAACTACAAGGGCATCCTGTAAAATGTCTTCGGCATCATCGGGACTGCCGCTGTTGGCCTTAATATATTTTTGTGTATCGGGCAGTATACTATACAATCCTTTAAGGGCTGCAGAGTATTTGTTTTGCCTCAGAAGCTGGATGATCTCTTTGTCGGACATTACCGGGTTTTATATAGTATAGTGTCGGTTTTGAAGAAAGGTCATCAAAATAAGGGAAAATATTTTTGAAGAAGACTTAATCGCAGAGTTAAAAGAATAAAAGTCAACTCCCGATTTATTTCAAATCCGTTTAAAGTTATGTTGTTCGCCACGAAGGCTTAAAAGCTCAAAGAAGTACAAAGAACCACAAAGTAGATTTCGTGTCCCCACCAAACGTTATTAGCCATCTTTGGTTTCCCGGAAATGAACCGCGGCTCTGGCATTCGGTAAGTGATTCTACAAGGAAACGTCAAAAACAGCATCAAAAGATTAAACTGGATAACGACCATGATATCAAGGAGTGAAACACCTTTTGTTATCCCGGTATTTAACTGTGTCATGCGTGTATCTATCATATTTGGTGGTAAAATCAAATCTTCCGAACAGTTGTGGTGTCCTCACTTAAGATTTAAGTTGAGGCATTAAATACAACCACTTCAAACCCCCGCCCGACACGGTCATCCGGGCGGGCCTCTCGAGAGAGGGCTGTGAACTTCATAAGTATTTCATGCGCTTTTTTTTTGGCGAAGATTATCAACCCCATTCAGCACTCACGCTATGGGCTAATCTAAAACAAGAGGAGCTTTTTTTTCACAAATGCCAATCTTCAACCTCTTAAACTTTTTAAACCTTTTAAACCTTTTAAACCTTTTAAACCTCTTCAACCTCTTCAACTTCTTCAACCCAACCCCTCCAACTGGCATTTGTTATCCCTTTGTATCCTTTTGTGTCCTATGTTATCCTATGTTATCCTATGTTGATACCATCATTTTCTACCTGCTGTATGTTTGTTTTAGAAATATAGGATCGTTATAGAAATAATGAGTTTGCTGCAACCAGGCAGGCGATCAATTGAAAAAATGATCGAAAACTGTGACCAAAAAAATCGTGGAAATAAAAAAGTCACACAACATGTGACCAAAATAAAATTCAAAAAATAAAAGTCACAAAGTTGTGACCAAAAGAAAATGAGGCAAGAAAAAGGTCACACCGAAAGTAAATATTTCATTCGCCCCAGGGCGGTAAAATCCCTCAACATGCGAATATGTTTAGACCCATGAATGCACTGGCATCTCGCCAAGCAAAGTAAACGCACATCGGGACGAAATCAGCTTACGTGGATCATTTACGCATAGTGAACTGTGAAGCAAATCTTGATTGTGCTGTACTACATATAGCAGGATTAATTGAACATCTCCTGGTTCTAAAGAAGCATTTTTTAAGAATTTACTTATTTAACAATTGTCGTTCTGAAATTAAAATTGCTGCTATTCATAACGGTAGTTTCGAATTTTAAATGCTGAGTTTACTTTGCATATCAGCCGAACAGAGCTGTTCCCACAATCGGCGTGGGGGTCGACTGTTTGTGGCACATCCCGATTATTCGGGGCTTCTTTTTGTGGCACATTCCGTTTTGTCGGGGGCGAAGCAAAAAGTAGAGATACAAAATAATGAATGGTGCGATTATAAGACTTTCACAAATATCTTTAATAAAATAAATCAACGATAAAGTATTCATCTATAATTGTATAGGGATATCATTTCAATATTAATCTAGCATTGAAATTCTCATCAGATCCACCAATGCAATTTCAAACTCCTCCTAACATCGCCGCCAAAAATTCCACCCAGCTTTTTAATTTGAAGTTCACAAATTGGCTAAAATCCAAAAATACCAGAGACCTTTCGCCGGTATCAACCTAACAGGTTTTTCAAAACCTGTTAGGTATGGCAGGTCTCATAAAACCTAACAGGTTTTCAAAACCTGTTAGGTTTGGCAGGTGCAAATACTACTTATTCTAATCCATCCTTCGCTGTTGGCCCGTCCGAAATTCGATCTACAGGAAGAGTAAGGCCATACCAAAAATCTCTCAAAACCTAACAGGTAATTAAAACCTAACAGGTTTTCAAAACCTGTTAGGTTTGGCCGGTGCAACTTCTAAATATTCTAATCCATCCTTCGTTGTTGGCTCATCCAAAATTCGATCTAAGGAAGAGTAAGGCCATACTAAAAATCTCTCAAAACCTAACAGGTTTTCAAAACCTGTTAGGTTGGGCAGGAAAGCTGAAGCCATACTAAAAAATTTACCGCATACTAGCGGGACAAACATCTGTTCTAATTTAAAAGAAGCTCATCAGGTTTTCATTCTATTTAGCCTGGTAATATAGAAAAGGTGTTTTCACCCTTTTTACCTGTTGTTTAACACAGCAACGATATTATTTCGTATCATTGGGAAACGGGGATATTTTATTTGAAAACCAGCAAACATTCCCGATTTACCAAACCTAACTGCTATTATGCCTGATGAAACTGTAAAGCCTGAACTCCAGGACCAACTCAACCTGCTGAAAGAGGCCTACATAAAATTGCTCAACGATAAGGATGTATTATTAAACTGGGGAAAGCCCCAGCTGGAAGCCCTGTACTCCACGAAAATTGGCGTTTGGCTGGTGCAGCGGTTGCAGGCCCAACTGCGCATAAAGGCATTGCAGCTAAAAATTGAAAAACTAACTGCCGCCCTTAACCGCCAGCAACCTATTGACCTCACGCAAATGGAGATGGAAGTAGCCGCTATGCTTGCAGAAGCGGAAGCACGTATCATGATAGATGCTGCAAAGATTGAATCTGCCAAACAATTGCTCAGCCACCTGGCTTCCCCCGAACGTACGGGCGAATTGCGCAAATTATACCGGGAGCTGGCAAAGCAGCTACACCCCGACGTTAATAATAACCTTACACCGGAACAAATACAGCTCTGGCACCAGGTAAAAGAAGCCTACGAAAACGGCGACCTGGAAAAATTAAAAGCATTCCGCGTAGTGTACGAAAAAGAACTATCCCAGGCTGCCGCTACGGAAAACGAACTAACAGAAGAAAAAATAACGCTTCGGCTGGCAGTTTTAAAAGAAGGCATCAAAGTATTGCAGGATGAAGTAAACCTTATCCGCTCAGCCTTCCCATTTACAATTGAATCAGATATCAAGGATGATGAATGGGTAGAAAATGAAACCAATACATTAAAAGAAGAACTGGAAAAACTGCGGGTGTACGAAGAAGAGCTCACCCTGCAATACCAGCAAATGATCTCCCTTTTATGAGTACTGAAGAACAAGTGAGCAATGAACAGCAAGGCCTGATCAAGGTAAGCACTGGCCTACTGGCTGCACTCAGCAGCGGGCAGTTGAACATTGACGTATTTAAAAAAGAGATCCTCGTGCTGGAATGCCTGGTTGCCGGTACTTCCTTCCGCAAACTCGACACCGTAGAACCGCAGCTAACCCATACCGTTAAGCTGGACATAAAACGGGAACCTGCCAACGAATTCGATAAATTCGCCGTTGCCCTCCATTATGCAGAAACCAAAATAGGTTATTTGCCCAAAGAGAAAAATGAAGTGATCGCCCGGCTGATGGACGCAGGCAAATCTTTTTATGCAACCATTGAGGCAAAGGAATGGGAGGGGAATTGGTTGAGGTTGGGGGTGAGGGTGTATTTGAGGGATTAGGGAAAAGATTAAAAACGATTTTGTGAAAAAAGAACTGATTCTACAATTATTCAACAATTTGAAGCTGCCAGCTATGAGATACAAGGAGTGGAATGCTGGAGCGCACGTGAGTTGCAGAATATTTATAATTATACAGACTGGCGATTTACATTAACTCCTCGATTCGGGATATCTAACGATAACACGAGAATTGAAAATCGAAGTGTGTAAAAGAATAAAAGAAGAATTTCAAAACGGAAAAGAATATTACAAATTTCATGGCAACACTTTAGTTAATTTGCCTGGTCGAATTAACGATAATCCGCATACACAATTTTTGTTGTGGCACAATGAAATGCTTATAATGGTTAAATAAGAAAGTGCCGTTTCACTTCTGCTTGGCCTATACTCTAATAATATCCTTTTCCTTCAACACAGTGCCTGACTCCACCTTGGGGCTTTTCCATATCACCGATGTAGCGAGGTATCACGTGGCAGTGAAAATGCATGACCGTTTGCCCGCCTGCTTTGCCACAATTCATTCCAATATTGTAACCATCTGGTTTGTGCTGTTGTTCAATTATCTCTTTTGCTTTTGCGATCATTTCTGCAAGACCTTGCTGTTCCTTTTGAGATAATGAAAAAAAGTCTTCCTTTATTTGATTAGAAATGATAAGTATGTGGCCCGGCGAAACAGGAAAGCCATCGTATATTAAAAAGAAGTGTTCGGATCGATGTATAATTCTATCCTTTGGCAAAGTGGTAAATATGTTCATGTTATTGTAGGAATTCAAAACCATTGTTTGCTGCAATTGTTATCAGTGGCAGTATTCTTTCTTTAAATTTTTCTTTTGTAAACTCATTATCCAGGTCCTTAAAGCTTGGAAATATTGTTAGATAATCTTCAAGAAATTTATTTCTTGGTTGTTTATCTTTTATTATGATTATAGCTCTTTTTTGTAAATCGAAAAACTGGTCAAAGTAAAGTTCCATTTGCGGCAACCTATCACTTTTTGAACTATTAAAAGACCTATCTGCAGGTATCAAATTCCAGATAAGATCATGCGAAACAAAACTATAGGGAACAAAATGTTCAACAGCATAATTGTTAACGGTGAGCGGACAATTTTTATAAATGCATTGAACTGAGCCTCCTGACTCTTCAATCACTATATCCCAAAACTTTCTTTGCTTATTCAGGTTATTTCGGAATGCTGGTTTTATCAATTTGCCAGCAATATCCGGCACATTTGGATTCTTCTGTTGTAAAAACATCGCCAAATTCCAATAGCAAAAGTCTTTAATTAAGGCCGCATTCTCAACAAAATAATTGAACCATAAAATGTTTATACTTATAAATTCATTGTGCAATTCATACGGAGAAAGGTTTTTAAACTCTTTGGAACCTTTGTATATATCATGTTTCGTTGCTTTCGGAAACCATGGGCTTAAAAACCAATGTGGAACCTGTGCATTAAAACTCGTAAGGATCTGAAGCGTCTTTGGATTCTCCGAATTTGACAGTATTCTTATCACCTCATCTCGTCGTAAGTCAACTGAAATTTCTTCAATTTTCCTGAGTCTTTCAATTTTTTGTTGAAAAAGATCCTGCTTTCCAAAAGATACCTGGAAATAGTTTATCGTGTACCATGCATTTCCAATCATAGTAGCAAACAATTCCTTTTTTAGTATCATCGTTTTTCCCGCCTCAACTTGCTGAATGATTGAAAGCAACCAATAGAATTTGTATGTTGCTGAAGTATTATTGAAACAAGCTATCAGTTTATTTATTGGAAGTATTCTGTTTTCAGGAAGCAGTTGCATGATTAAATGTAATTAATGTTTTTCATACTTGCGACCGGCATTAGCTTTGCCGGAGCTCAGTTGCTAATAAAATTTAGAGTAAATTTAAAATCAGGCGACTTTAGTGACTCGCAGGCTTCCATGCTAGTCAATGATACAAGTCATCGTTCCTATTCTTGCGCCGGTTATGTGTCTATACGAAGTATTAATAACAATCTTCCAGTTCGTGACACGACTCGAGGCTGCAGGTTTTCAAAACCTGTTAGGTCGGCAGGGGCAAATTTTAATTATCTCATAAAACCTAACAGGTTTTCAAAACCTGTTAGGTTTGGCAGGTGCAGATCCCACTTATTCTAATCCATCCTTCGTTGCTGGCTTATCCGAAATTCGATCTAATGGAGGGTAAAGGCATACTAAAAAGTTGCCGGGGACTAGCGGGTCAAACATTATTTTAATTTAAAAGAAGCTCGTCATGTTTATTAGCCATTTAGTGCTTGCACTTTAAATTATTTTTGATCCTTGCCATGGTTCCTATCCCCCCAAACCATTTCCCCAAAACCACTTAATTCTTTTGAAATTGTCCGCCATTTATAACATGTTAGTTACGTCTCTCAAAACCTAACAGGTTTTCAAAACCTGTTAGGTTTGGCCTCGGCATGGTTCCTGCCCTCCCAAAAACCTTTACGCAAAAACCACTTAGTTCTTTTGAAATTATCCGCCATTTATAATATATTAGTTATGTCTCTCAAAACCTAACAGGTTTTCACAACCTGTTAGGTTTGGCCTCGCCATGGTTCCTACCCTCCCAAAACATTTCCGCAAAAACCACTTAATACTTTTTGAAATTGTCCACCATTTATAATATATTAGTTATGTAAAAAATGAAATTATGAGCATTAATCATTTACTACCATTGCTCGCTTTGATTTCTTTGGCTTGCAACCAGGCCTCAAACAATGTTTCACAGGACAATAAGGAGCAAACAAGTACAGCCAACACAACTGTTGTGGCAGAAACCCAAAAAAACGTTGAGAAACCGTCAGCAGGTTTTTGGGAAAAACTTGAGATGAAAGAAATCAGGGATAAGAACGGGGTTCTTAATGCAACCATACCATATCCCGTTTCATGGCATTTCATGCCTGCAAACAATGAAGGGATTAGTATAACTGGTCCGAATGGAGTTAAGGTGATCGACTACCCAATGCAAAACTTCATGATCAATTATAACCAACAATTGGAAAGGGTTTACGCCGGGCAACAAATGCGGGAGTTTCCCGGCGTTGAACAATTGATTCAGCAGGACGTTATTCCCCGGGCCGCAAACCGAGGTTTGAAATTCGTTAGGTCCTATGAAATTCCGGAGATTTCAAAAATAGACAAATGGTATATAGAGCAACTTTATGAAGCCATACCTGCCCGCAATGACGTAGGGGTATTTGGAATGGAGTGGACCAGCACAGAAGGAAATCCTTATTTTATGCTCCTACACCTCAGGGTTAATACAAACGAGGCCATGCAACTCTGGGGTTATTCGATCTCCTCTTTTGAAGCCGATCCGGCACATTTTGAATCAGCAAAAAAACAATGGATCTTTTCTCAGGCAAACATGCGGTATAACCTGGAGCCGATTATGACCTATAATCAACAGGAAGCGCAACGTGTTGGACAAAGCTGGGCAGCACACAATCAACGTATGGCCCAAAACCAGGCAAATTTTGAGGCCAGCCAGCGTGCATTTGTAAATAAAAGCAATGCGATCAATGAAGCGATCATGAGTGGATGGAAAGAGCGGAATGCATCAGGCGATAAACAGCAAGAACAATATATTGATGGAATATATGAACGAACCAATGTCCAGGACCAATCAACCGGCCAAATGTATAAAGTAGCGGCTGGCGCAAATCAATATTGGATGAACAGCAACGGCGAATATATAAGTACACAACTCCATACCTATAACCCGAACCTGGATGAAAATATGAATGCACAAAAATGGCAGGAATTGAAAAAGGTTAAAGAGTGATTCAATCTCATCTCCAAAAGTATAGCAGAGCTATGCCCTGTTACTTTAACCGAGCTAACGTTATGGTTTAAACGCAGACGGCTTGGGAACGAGTGTGCTATATATTGCCCCAGCAATGGTTCGGTGTCCTCACCACAAGTGTTCGGAAGATTTTTGTATTTTAAGTTATTTGATTGACCACAATGATAGATACACGGATGACACGGATAAACGGATAATCACGCCCGCCCGGCCGACCCTGTCGGACGGGGATAAATCCTGCTGGCGCAGCATGTCACTGATAATAAACTTAATAAATTGATCCGGAATTTTTTGGAACAAAAAATAAACCTGCCTGCTGTTAGGCGGGTCTGTTGTCATCCGTCTATCTATCATATTTGCTGGTAAAATCAAATCTTCCGAACAGTGGTCTGTCCTCACGAACCATACATTAGCAATTTTCCGTTTCGTAAAAGCAAACTGGCGCAAGCCGTTCCTCAGGATCACTTTTGCCCATTTAAATTAGCGGATCTGCGACCTGGCAATAGCACTGCAAAAGCTCAGTTGCTAAATAAAATTCAGATTAAAGAAAAATCCGTTGGCATAAGCCAGTCGCAGACCCGCATCCTTGTGCACGATACACGAGTGAGCTTTCCAACACTTGAACCAGGATCCACCAGAAAAGTATGTACACGAACTGAACCAAACAAAAAAGTAGATAACATGTTGCTTTTGGTGAACAGAGGATACAACATAACTTTACACTTTGAAAATTTGATAATGAAAATTACAGCTGACAGCATTCCCATCGAAGTAGTTGATGACCCTGCGCATTTAGAAATTGTAGTTCAACGGCTGCAAATGTTGAAGGAGTTTGCGATGGATACAGAATTCGACAGCTTTAATAAACAGTATGGTATCACACTTCAACTTGTGCAGATCTTCGATGGCAGCACGTGCTTTTTGATTGATCCGTTAGCCATCAAAAACCTGGAACCTTTATGGTCGGTCTTTAAAGACAAAGCGATATGTAAACTGGTTTATTCTGGCGCAAACGATGTGGATGTTTTGAAAAGACATGGCTGCAGTCCTGCAAACTTATTTGATATTCAGATCGCCGCAGAGTTATGCAAATGGCCGGTCACTTCCCTGTCCGCTGTGCTCCAGCAGGAATTTGCTGTAATGCCCGACAAATCAATGCAGGCTGCCGGATGGGGGAACAGGCCGCTCAGCGACAGGCAAAGGGTTTACGCTGCTAACGATGTGGTCTACCTGCTGCGTTTAAAAGAGTTGCTTTTATCAGAAATCCGGGAAAAAGAACTTGGGGATATTTTGCAGGAGCAAAACATAAAACTGGAACTGGCCTCGAGTAAAGACTATTTTCCTAAACTTAATGACCGGCAACGAAGATCATACAGCCGCTACAGCCAACAAAAATTGCTGGCCTTAAAAATACAGGTGGATGAATATGCACAGGGAGTGAACCTGCCGCCTTTCATGATTGTAGCGGATTCTGTTTTGGAGGAAATTGTGCAGGATGTACAATCATTTTTAAAGCAGCCATTCCCCGAAAAGAAATTCCATTATAAGGTCAATAAAAGCGATCGGTTTAAACAAGCTTTCCTGGAAATAGTGCATTCTATTGACCCGAAGATTGCGTGGGCGCATAAGCGAAGCTGATATGTCTCTCACACCGGTGTTTACAGCAGATCAATAAGTTAACAAATGGAATTTACCAACTACAAATAAGATAATTGGTCTGAAATAAAAATTGCTTCTATCCAGAGAGGTAGTTTCGGATTTAATGCTGAGTTTACTTTGCACATCAGCTGAACAGAGCTGTTCCCCCAATGGCTGGGGGGTCGCCTTTTTAAGATGAAAACATGTATTTCGAAATAAAAATTGTTACTACTCATAAAAATAGTTTCCAATTTTTAATGCTGAGTTTACTTTGCGCATTAGCTGAACAGAGCTGTTCCCCACTCGGCATGT
>JBDSBG010000168.1:0-17165 GCA_039921685.1 Ferruginibacter sp. | reverse complement strand
TTCATTTGTATGAAGAAAGGGAAGGGCTTACTACGATGCAACAAAATAATTTTGTTCATGAGAAAACGATTGTGCCATCTTATTCTTCATTGGATACGATTATTTCCGCTGGTGAAAATGTGTACGTCGTGATCATGACCTTTGGCTATCGTTCAGACGATGAAGCCTTCAGGGCATTGATTGGCAAGAAATTTAAATACATTGGAATGTTGGGCAGTAAGAAAAAAATACAAAGATTATTTAACGAATACTGTTCAGAAAACATTGATGAGGTGGAGTTGAAAGATGTTCATTCGCCCATCGGCATCCAGATAAAGAGCCAAAGCCCGGAAGAAATTGCCATTAGTATTGCCGCAGAAATTATTGCAGTAAAAAACAAAGATCAGTAGGCAGTTTTATCGGTCTTATTTTTCCAGTTGTTAAAAACTTTTAGTGCATCCGCTCTTCCGAGCATAATGATGGGGATTTTCCTATCACAAATTTCTGCAGCCATTTCATCATAGATCATAGAATCATCAAAGCCAATATCTGCAGCATCCTGGCGGTTGTTGGCAAAATAAATCACTTTCGGCCTGGCCCAATAAATGGCGCCAAGGCACATAGGGCAAGGCTCACAACTTGTATAAACTTCGCATCCGTCTAATTGAAATGTTCCAAGATTTTTGCATGCATCCCTTATCGCAACAACTTCTGCGTGTGCAGTGGGATCGTTGGTGGAAGTAACTTTGTTATTTCCGCGTCCTACAATAACGTCATCTTTTACAATGACGCAGCCGAAAGGTCCACCTTCATTTTGCTGGATCCCGTTTTGTGAAAGCGCAATAGCTTCATGCATGAAATTTTCTTCTCTGGTCATATTGCAAGTTTAATCACCGGGTAAAGATAGCAAAAGGTTGAAAAGGTTCAAAAACTTCAAAAGTTTAATAACTTGTATAAACCTGATAAACTTTTGGAACCTGTTCAACCTTTTAAACCTTCTAGAGCCCGCAATAATAATCGTAGCCCCGCTCGTACCAATAATCCGGTGGCCTGCTATTGCTGAAGTATATGGACCCAATTCGTTTGATGCTCTTTACACCATATTTAACGGGGATGATTAGCCGCAATGGAAAACCCTGGTTCAGGGGGAGGGGAGCCCCGTTCATTTCATAACATAGCAAGGTTTGCGGGTGCATCATGCTCTTAGTATCAATGCCAACATAATATTCATCATCTGGCGTCTCCAGGCCTGTGAACTGAAGTTGCGCCTGTGCATCCAAACCATAATATTTTACAAAATCACTGAAGCGAACCCCGGCCCAATGTGATACCTGGCTCCAGCCTTCAATACATTTAAAATCGAAAATGATTTCTGTCTTTGCTATTTTTTTTATTTCATCCAAACTGATGAACACAGTATCACCCGGCCTTTTTATCAATTTTAATTTCCAGGTAGAAGGATCGAAATCATCGCTCATGCCCGCGTTCCCATTCACCCGAACTTTCGGTGCAGCCATTTCTTTTGGATATGTTTTTACCAGGTGGTAATTACTGAACATGCCGCTGAAAATAGATTCATTTGCATCCAATGCCTGCCTTAGCGGCTTTAGTGCCTCTTTTTCTTTCGGTTGTTTTTGAAGCCAGTTCCAGGTAACAATACTTGACGCAATAAATAGCAGCAAAAAGAAAAGAGAAACCAATGTTTTATTTCTCACCTGTGCAGCCGTGACTAGTTTTTCTTCCATTTTTAATTCGTTTTATTTTGGGAATTGTCCGGATGTTCAACAGCTTCAGTTTCCTTAGCTACTGCAAGGTCTTTACCCTTTATCACTTCAAAGCCAGCAACCATTCCACGAAAATTATTCCACCCGGCAAGTATCACCTGGATAATATGTACGAGAAAGAAAAGGCAAAACAAGATTGTGATAATAAAATGTTCGGCCCTTGCCCATTGATAGCCGCCAAGCATGGCACATAGCCAATATAATTGTGCAGGTTTGTAAATGGCGAGCCCCGTAACCAACATAAAAAAACCCATGAAGATTACCCCGGTATAAGCAAGGCGTTGAGCAGCATTATATTTTTTTTGAACGGGCAAATCTTTCCTGATGCGTAAATCGTGCAACAGCACAATCCAGGCTTCTTTAAAAGACCTTTTATTAGGAAGTATTAATTTCCATTCTTTTGAAAAAACCAAATAAAGTACATACAAAAGACCATTTATGGCAAAGATCCACATGAAGAAAAAATGCAGGCTCATTCCTTCTGCAAGTCGGAAAGGAATATTCAATGCTTTATTAAATGAATCCGGAAAAATTTTTAAAATTGTTTTATCGTTCCAGCCAAGTTTATAAACATCGTTGGCCCAGTATATGAGTATCCCGCTCCAGATCATTACAGCGAGTATGGGAAAATTTAACCAATGAAACCAGCGTATGGCAAGAGGATGCTTTTTTACAATTCGTTTCATTTGTACAATTTACAAAAAAACATGCTTAGAAAGTGTATTTCCATTGAACATTGAATATTGAGCGTTGGGTATTGAATATTTTTTTTAAACTTTCCACTAGATGAGGTCTCAAATAAATGTTCAACATTTGATGCTCAATATTCAATGAAGTTCATCTCAACAGGTTCATATGTTACTTCTGGACAAACTTCAACGACGCCGAATTCATGCAGTATCTAAGCCCGGTCGGTTTAGGCCCATCTTTAAAAACGTGTCCGAGGTGTGCCCCACATCTCCTGCAAACGACCTCAGTTCGCTCCATGCCAAGCGTATTGTCAACATTTTCACGTACATTTTTGGCGTCAAGCGGCTGCCAGAAACTTGGCCAACCGGTACCACTTTCAAATTTTGTTGCAGAAGTAAATAAAGGGAGACTGCAACAGACGCAATTGTAGATTCCTTCTTTGTGATTGTCCCAATAAACACCGGTATAAGGCTGTTCAGTTCCTTCTTTGCGTGTAACATCGAATTGAATGGGAGTAAGTTGTTTTTTCCATTCTGCATCTGTTTTGCTTATTTCAAATTTAACAGCGGCTGTCTTTGTATTTTTTTGGGTCTGCGCTGTACATCCAAATGTAACAGCAATGAAAATTAAAGAAGGTAGTAGGAATTTCATGATTTTATTTTTTTAAAATACGTAGGAAGAACAACCGGGGTTTTTTAAGGAAAGCGTTTAACAAGCTGTTAGCTATAAACTCTCAGTCTTTTAAATGATATAGCGATCATTATAGGAAATAGATCTTAAAGCTTGTGGCTGCTGGCTTTGACAAAGATGCCGGGATTCACATCATCAAAAAGCAATCTACCTTACAAAACTACAAAGTTTTATCTTTGCACTGCTTGCTCACCTGAAGTATCAGCAGTTAAAAAAACAATAACAATGGGAATTTTAAAACAAATAGGCGAATACCTTTATATTAAGAAAAAGGACCCCGATGAGAAGCCTACTCAGTGGATGAAATACATGCACGGCATAAACAGGCTGTCGATTTTTCTTTTTCTAATAGCTTTGGTTATCATTGTTATAAAATTATTGCTTCGTTAAGCTGCAGGTTATTAGCTCAAGCCCGGATATTATCATTTAGTTTCTATTCTAAAGAATCGGCCCTATAGCCTTTAGCTTTAGCTTATACCTAATAGCTCTTTACTTCACTCACTATAACAAAACTATTTTCCTAAAAACGACCAGATACTTCTTGCTGCATTGGCCGAGGCATGCCCGCCTTTACTCAACATATCTTTGAGGCTTTGATAATCATTTTGCAACTGTTTCTTTTTCGCCGGGTCTTCGAGTAGTTTTGTTAATTCATTTTTGATATTAGTGATATTAAGATCATCCTGTATCAGTTCCTTCACAACTTCTTTATCCATGATGAGGTTCACCAGCCCAATGAATTTTATTTTTATCAACCGTTTTGCAATCTGGTAAGATATAGGATTGCCTTTGTAACAAATGATCTCGGGTACAGCAAACAATGCCGTTTCTAATGTAGCAGTACCACTGGTAACCAAAGCTGCTTTCGATACAGCTAAGAGCCCATAGGTTTTATTCAATACTGATGATACATTACTAAAAGGCGCCAGCAATTCATTGTAAAAATCTTCATCCAACCCCGGCGCTTTTGCTACTATAAACTGGTATTGTGGAAAATGCCTGGAAGCTTCCAACATGATCGGCAACTTTTTCAATATCTCCTGCTTCCTGCTTCCAGGCAGTAATGCAATAATCTCTTTGGGCGCAGTTTTAATCCTTTCGCTTCTTGTTTCCTGGTCAGTATTTGTAGCCGAGAAGTTACTATCAGATGGTTGGTGGTTACGGGCCTCCATAAATTCGTCAACTACTTCAACGAGCGGATGCCCAACATACTCCACGTCAAAATCCCATTTCTTATAAAAATCTTTTTCAAAGGGAAGTATTACAAGCATTTTATCTACACAGGCTTTAATGGTATTAACACGATTTTCTTTCCATGCCCAAACCTGTGGAGAAATATAATATACGATTTTAAAACCTTGTTGTTTGGCCCATTTTGCAATACGCAGGTTAAAGCCTGGATAATCGATCAGGATAAGTACATCAGGCTTGTTTGCAAGAATATCTTTTTTGCAAAATGATAAATTTTTGAAGATAGTGGGAAGATTTTTTATCACTTCGGTAAATCCCATAAAGGCAAGGTCACGATAGTGCTTTATCACGGTGGCACCGGCTGCTTCCATCTTATCGCCGCCCCAGCATTTGATTGTAGCATTAAGATCGAGCTTAAGTAATTCTTTTACCAGGTTGCTTCCGTGTAAGTCGCCGCTTGCTTCTCCTGCTATAATATAATATTTCATTCCTTAAATTCTTGAAAGTGAACAAAGTTAATGAAGTTGTAATTAGTGTCTATTTGATTGCTTTTAGTAGAGCTATGAGGCTGGGAACATGTCATCATTCAGAATCCGAACAAGGCCAGGAGTACCCACTTATTAATTTTTTTTCTTACCTTGTAAAGGAATAATGTTACTCATATGTGGTGATTACACATATATTGAATGATAACAACCCAGCCTTGATATGCGTTACCCCCGAACCCGTTTATTTTTTTCTATCCTTTTACTATTATTTTTTATTGCCTGCAAGAATAAAAAGGTTAAGCCTTTGAAGGAAAGGGAGATCGTGCTGGATCCTAAAACAATTAGTGCACACGTAAAGGATAATATTAAGAACTCGATGATGCTGGCTCTCGACAGCAACGGAAAAGTAGATGATAGTTTAAAACTGAATTTTTATAAAATCACAGAAAGCTATTACCGTAAAAATGATTATAAGCCATTATGGAGTGATACTGGAAAATGGTTTCCGCAAATAGATTCATTGTTAAGTTACCTCGATTCTGCAAGTTTGGACGGTTTGTTCAAAGAGCATTACCAGTATCGAAAAATACTCGCCATTAAAACTGAACTCGATAATGATTCAATAAAACGCCGGGATGCGATCTTATGGACAAAAGCTGATATTTTATTGACAGATGCATTTATGCATATTGCCGGAGACCTTCGCCAGGGGCGCTTGCAGCCCGACAGCCTTTCCTGGAAAAATGATACTTCAAAATACAGCAAACATTTTTTTGCTGTAATGGATAAATTCAGGAACAAAGATACTCTCTCGGGTATTTTTCTCGAAATACAGCCCAAATCGGATGGATATGTAAACCTGAAAGCCTGTATCTCTTCGTTTCTTGACAGCATGGACAGCAGAGTTTATACTTATATCGATTATCCTTATAAACCGAAGGATGAAAAAGATTCATTGAAATTCATTAAAAAACTGCTACTACGCCTAAGCGAAAGTGATGTCATTAAGTATGATCCCCAGAATTCACCAGACTCAATTGAATTATCCATTATTTTAAAAAAATATCAAAAGCTTAAAAAGCTAACTGTTGATGGTAAAGTTGGTAATGAAGTGATAAATTCACTTAATGCAACAGATATTGTAAAATATGACCGCATTGCGGTAACACTTGACAGGTATAAGCAATTACCCGACAGCATGCCGGTGAAATACATTTGGGTAAACCTCCCCGGCTATTATCTGCAGGTTCACGATTCAGATTCGGTTGTACTCACTTCGAAAATTATTTGTGGCAAACCAAAAACGCCGACACCATTTCTTACCAGTGCTATCAGTGATCTTGTTGTTTTTCCAACGTGGACTGTTCCGGAAAGCATCATAAAAAAAGACATCTTACCTGCACTTAAAAAAAATCCGGGATACCTTGCACGCAAAGGACTAAATTTATACGACCGGGAGGGAGAGAAGGTAGATCCTTTCACTGTAAAATGGTCAAAATACAAGACTGGTATTCCCTATAAAATTCAACAGGGAAGTGGCGATGACAATGCGCTTGGTGTTATAAAATTTAATTTTAGTAATCCCTACGCTGTTTACCTTCATGACACCAATGAGCGATGGTTGTTCAACAAAAGTATTCGTGACCTTAGCCATGGCTGTGTAAGGGTACAGGAATGGGAAAAACTTGCTTTTTATATTTTACGTAACGACAGTGCCTTTATTGCACCCGATACTTTAAAATTTAACACTGATTCTATAACAAGCTGGATTGCCAATAAAGAAAAACATACGATAGGCATAAAATCACGCTTCCCATTATTCATACGTTATTTTACCTGTGAGGCGAAAGCTGGAAGAATCAAATTTTATGATGACATGTATGGAGACGATAAAAGTTTAAAAGAAAAGTATTTCACGCAAAAGTAGTATTCATTTTAAGCAATTAAATGAAACAAATTTTTCTGTCCAAAACAACTGCACTCTTTTTTCTGCTTTGGTTTGTATCTCTGCCTGCCGATGCACAGCGGGGTACTTTTAAAAAAGCTGAAGTAAAGGTTTCTAAAAAAAATCAACGTTTTTTTTACGGGCTTGCAAGTTTCTATTCTGATAAGTTTCATGGAAGGATGACCGCTAACGGTGAAACTTTTAAACAGGATAAATTTTCTGCAGCATGCAATGTGTTACCATTAGGAACATGGATCAGGGTAACCAACTTAAGGAACGGAAAATCTGTGATAGTTAAAACAACCGACCGCCTTCATCCCCGAATGCGGCGCCTGGTGGACCTGAGTAGGTCTGCTGCAAAAAAACTGGATTATATCAAGAATGGTCTTACGCGGGTGCGGGTGGAAGTTATTAACCAGAAAACACACAAATAACCCGGCTGGTTCATAATTCAGATCATGCATTGGTATCGGTTGATGCCACAACTGCGATTATTGAATGTATCCTGTATAACTAAAATGACTCCGACAGCTTTTTCCGGGCGATTTTTTTGTTCGTTGTAGTCTTTGATAAAACACAGCTATTTATCAATTAGTAACTAACATTACAGCTGGCTTTGTTAGTAACTAATTTCATGTTTTAAAACGAGCTCGCTAATTTTGTTACTGTTTACTAAACCACTATATATGAAGAAATTTATTCTCCCCATTTTGACCATGTTCGTAGCTTCTGTAAGCTATTGCCAAAGTGAACATCATAAACTACCTTCATTTGGAATACATTTTTTTGTGAATGATTTTGCAACTGCTGCCGAGATACGCTCAACGAACCTGAAAGATGTGCTTAATAACAAACAATATTATTCAACAGAACGCATGAATCCCGGTATTGCGGTAAGTTTGATGAAAGGGATTCATAAACATATCGATATCAATGCCTCGTTGGCTGGGTCATTTGCTGACTATGAAGTTCCCGGTACGGGGCGGATCGGCGGATCAAAACTTTTTTTGGAAGCTGCTTTTACCGGCAACCTTAAACTCTTGAGTGACCGGTATTGCATTAGTCCATTTTTAACCGCTGGTATTGGCGGTTACAGCTACAGGAGTACGTATGGTGCCTTTATTCCTCTTGGAGCCGGCATACAGGTTAAACTCACAAAAGATATTTTTGCTTTGGCAAATGCTCAGTATCGTATACCTGTTACAGAAAAAGCTGTTTATCATTTTTACTATAGTTTAGGCGTAGCCGCTCCTCTTGTTGGCAGGAAAGAAGTTGTGGTAATTCCTCCACCGCCACCTGTACCTGTTATTGCAGATCGTGATAATGATGGGGTTGTGGATGCAGATGATAAATGCCCCGATGTAGCTGGCTTTGCAGAGTTTCAGGGTTGCCCTGATCGTGATGGAGATGGCATAGCTGATGCAGATGATAAATGCCCGGATGTTGCAGGACTCAGTAAATATGAAGGTTGCCCGATACCTGATACTGATGGCGACGGTATCAATGATGAACAGGATAAATGTCTTAATGAAAAAGGCTTTGCACGTTACAACGGCTGCCCGATACCGGATGGCGATGCTGATGGCGTAAATGATGAAGAAGATAAATGTCCAACACGCCCCGGCCCTGCAAGCAATATGGGCTGTCCCGAAATTGCCAAAGAAGTAATTGAGAAAATAAATTTCGCTGCAAAGAATATTTTCTTCGCAACTGGAAGTTCGAAGTTGTTGCCTAAATCATTCAAATCATTGGATGAAGTAGCTAAATTATTAGCCACTGACCAAACACTATTGATCAGTATTGACGGCTATACAGACAATACCGGGAAAGCTGAAAAAAACCAAACATTGTCAGAAGCCCGTGCTGTTGCTGTAAAAGATTACCTTGTTAAGAAAGGATTGTCTGAAAGCCGTGCAACTTCTGCAGGCCATGGTGATTCAAACCCGATCGCTGATAACAAAACTGCCGCCGGACGTGCAAAGAACAGGAGAACAGAAATGACAGTGAGGAACTTTTAAATAAATATAACCAACGTGAAAGCTCCTTGCTAATGGCAGGGAGCTTTTTTATGTTTAGATCGATTCTTGCATGCTTGCAGTTTTAAAGTTCAATATGCAACGCATGATGTTCAATGCCCGATCTCAAATATCCAAAACAGTTCAAGCTGGCTAGCGCAGAGGGTTTCAGCAATCTTCGCTTTAATTGAAGGACTAAACCACCATTCAAAACCCGGCATTCAAAAATCTCTAAAAAGTTTTATTTATCTTCCGGCTCCTTATTAAAAAAATTAAGATGAACTACCAACGATTGATTTTTCTAACTGCATTACTTTCTGTTGCTGTAATCGTAAATGCACAGGAAAAAAAAGAACCTAAAAAATGGGACGTTAATAATCCGGACGGGCCATACAAAAATGTTTCCTTTTCTGTAAACGAAGGAACCTGGATGAATGTGGATATTTCTCCTGATGGAAGAGAAATTGTATTTGATTTGCTGGGCGATATATTTTCAATGCCGGTTAATGGTGGCACCGCAAAAGTTTTAAGGGCCGGGAATGCCTTTGAGGTACAACCAAGATATAGTCCTGATGGAAGTAAAATCCTATTTACATCTGATGCTGCTGGTGGGGACAATATCTGGACGATGAATAAAGATGGCAGCAATGCAACACAAATTACAAAGGAAACATTCCGGTTGTTGAATAATGCTATATGGTCACCCGATGGTGAATATATTGTTGCACGCAAACATTTTACTTCAACACGTTCTGCAGGAGCAGGAGAAATGTGGCTGTATCATAAAAGTGGTGGAGGAGGTTTACAACTTACCACGAGAAAAAATGATCAGCAGGATGTGAATGAACCCTGTTTCTCAAGGGATGGGCGATATGTTTATTTCAGTGAAGACATGTACCCAGGTGGTTTCTTCCAGTATAATAAAGATCCAAATAATCAAATATTTGTTATTAAACGAATCGACAGGGAAAAAGGAACTATCGAAACAGTTACAGGCGGCCCGGGTGGTGCGATGCGTCCTGAAATTTCTCACGATGGAAAGTTTTTATCTTTTGTAAAAAGAGTGAGGACAAAAACGGTTCTATATATCCGCAATATCGAAACGGGTGAACAGTGGCCAATATATGACCAATTGAGTAAAGACCAGCAGGAAGCATGGACGATATTTGGCGCCTATACCGGCTACGCATGGACGCCGGATGATAAATCAATTATCATCTGGGCAAATGGAAAGATCATGAAAGTGGATGTGACGGCAGCCAATAAAGCCTCCGAAATTCCCTTTAACTGTACGGTGAATCAAAGGATAGCCGATGCGGTGCGGTTTCAACAGGAACTAAATCCATCTTCGTTCACAGCAAAAGTAATAAGGCAGGCTAGAACATCGCCTGATGGGAAATGGCTCGTGTTTAATGCAGTTGGATATCTTTGGAGAAAAGAATTACCTGCTGGTAAGCCTCGGCGCATTACGAACGGGACGGATTTTGAATTTGAACCCTCATTTTCTCCTGATGGAAATTCAGTGCTGTACACCACCTGGAATGACAGTGCTTCAGGTGCACTGTACAAAGTAAACATGCAGGGTACGGCAAAGCCAATAATGCTTAGCAAAGCAAAAGCAATCTATCGTACACCGTCATTTTCTCCTGATGGAAAAATGATCGTATTTATAAAGGATGGTGGTAGTAATGAATTGGGACAGGCCTTTACTTCAAAAACGGGGATCTACACGATGAGTGCAGATGGGAGTAATGAAAATTTCGTGAAAGAAGCAGGCGACAGGCCAGCCTTTAATAAAGAGAGCAACAGGATTTATTACCAACTGGGTGATGGTATGAACAAAACCTATGCAAGTTGCAAACCTGATGGCAATGAAGAACGCATTCATCTTAAGAGTACCTACGGCAGCCAGTTTGTTGTGTCGCCGGATGAAAAGTGGATTGCTTTTGTTGACCTGTGGGAAGTTTATGTAGCAGCATTTCCAAGAACAGGTAAAACAATCGATATTGGAAGCGGCACGAAAGATTTCCCTGTAAGGATCGTTTCAAAAGATGCAGGCATAAATCTTCACTGGTCAGCCGATAATAAATCATTGCATTATACCTTAGGTAATCAATATTACAGCATCAACCTTGATGAACGTTTTGATTTTATTGCCAACAAACCAGATTCATTATTCAAGGCTCCGGAGAAAGGTATTGATGTAGGCCTTGAAGTTAATGTAGATAAACCTTCTGGCCTGATCGCATTTACCAATGCAAGGATCATTAGCATGAAAGGAGAAGAAGTAATTGAAAACGGCACAATAATTATAGAAGGCAATCTTATTAAAGCAATTGGAAAATCAAATGAAATAACGGTGCCAGCTAACGCTAAGCAAATTGCTTGTAATGGCAAGACCATCATGCCCGGGTTTATTGATGCACATGGACATGGCAATCATTTTTATTCCGGCATCACTCCAAAAAAGCATTGGGCTTATTATGCAAATCTCGCTTACGGAGTGACAACAATACATGACCCTTCAGCCAACAGCGAATTCGTTTTTGCCCAAAGCGAATTGGTAAAAGCCGGGGCAGTGCTGGGGCCGCGTGTTTTTTCGACAGGTACGATTTTATATGGTGCTGACGGTGATTTTAAAGCAGTAGTGAATTCTATTGACGATGCAAGAAGTGCTTTAAGGCGAACCAAAGCTTATGGTGCTTTTTCTGTAAAAAGTTATAACCAGCCAAGGCGTGAACAAAATCAAATGATCATCCAGGCTGCGAGAGAACTGCAAATGGAAGTTGTGCCTGAAGGAGGTTCATTGTTTTACCACAATGTTGCCATGGTTCTTGATGGCCATACTACGATCGAACACAATATGCCGGTGGCGACGTTGTACGATGATGTTGTGCAACTTTGGAAAAATGCAAAGACAGGTTATACCCCTACGTTGATCGTTTGTTATGGTGCATTAAGCGGCGAATATTATTGGTACCAGCATAGTAATGTGTGGGAAAAGGAAAGGTTGCTTCGTTTTACACCACGTACCATTGTAGATACGCGTAGCCGTCACCGTGTGATGGCACCTGAAGAAGAATATGAGAACGGTTATATGCTTGTTTCAAAAAGCCTGAAAAAACTTGCTGATGCTGGGGTGAAGATAAACCTTGGAGCCCATGGCCAGCTACAGGGACTCGGTGCGCACTGGGAATTGTGGATGTTGCAACAGGGCGGCATGAGTAACATGCAGGTATTGCAGGCGGCAACAAGCAACCCTGCATTTAATCTTGGACTTGATAAGTGGATCGGTTCGCTGGAACCCGGTAAACTCGCAGATCTTTTAGTGCTGGATAAAAATCCTTTGGAAAATATCCGTAATACAGAAACAATAACTGCTGTTATGATAAATGGAAGGTTGTATGATGCCGAACAAATGAATGAGATCGGGAATTACAATAAACCAAGGCCTAAATTTTATTGGGAGTTAAATAAAAATGTGGTTGATTTTCCTTTCCAGCAAGAGGAGGACTAACACTAATTAATGCTGCGCCAGCAAAGATTGCCATGCTCAGGCTTGACGGGCAAGTATTAATTTCTAACTGGTATAACAGATCAGCATCCCTTAACCACAGTGTTTGTTTCATTTAAATGATTGTTTTGAATCTTTTGTTTTAGTCAGAATCATGCGGCGGCCCGTGAGGAGGGGGTGGTGGCATATCATCACCGCGTGGTGGACTGTCAGCATGTCTTCCTGGTCCGGGGCCTCCCATCATTCGTAAAACATCTTTGATAATCTTATCAAATTTCCTTTGCTGATCGGGTGTGCAAATTTTTCTCAGGTCTTTAAAGTGATCAAAAGTTACGAGGTCTAGTTCCCGGTTCAGCGAAGATATCTTTGAGGCGAGATTCTTGCTGAGGGTAGCATCGATATTTTTACTGCCCAGGAGGTCAAAAAAACTGTCTTTGATCGTTCTCACCTGTTCCTGTATTTGCCTTGCTTGTGCCCGATGCCGTTTAACCATTTGCATGTATTGTTCCTGTTGGTTGTCATTAAAGGAAAGTTCTTTTATGATATAAGCAGAAGGTTGCTGTGCCGCTGCACGATCTTTTTTCATCCCAATCCAAAAGACAATAATGGTAACGATGTTTGCAACCAGTAAGAATATCACGACTGCCGCCAGTATTTTATTTCTAAATAAACTGTTCATTGATCAATAGTTTGAAACACTGTTTAAGTTATAGGTTTCTGCAAACACCTGCAGAGAAGATTTTTTTTCAGCCTTATCCTGTTTGATATTTTGTTGTTGTGTTACCATCCAGATATTAAACGTAAGAAAAATGCCAAGTGTAAGAATAGCCCAGGCAGGTTTAAAGAAAAAACCAACCTGCTTTTGTTGTTGCTGCATTCGGCCTTTCAACCTTGTATAGAAAAAAGGATTATGTTCTGCCTCTGTCATACCTTCCAGGCTTTGCAGGTATGAATCTACCAAATTGGTATTTGAATCATCTCCCATTTTAAATATTTTTTAGTTTTTGCTGTAAGTTTTGCTTTGCCCTGCTGATCAATGATTCAACTGCTTTTATATGTTGATCCATGATCGCACTTACCTCATCATATCTCATTCCCTGTACTTTAATTAATGTAAAGGCAATTTTTTGTTTTTCTGGCAGGCTATCTATTGCGCTGAAAAGTGCTGCGGCTTTTTCTTTTTTTTCCAGTAAAATGCCAGGATGATGAAAGGTTACTTTTCCTGATTTGTTTTCGGAAGGCATCCACCAGGGTATAATTTGCTGCAGATGTTCCTTTCTTTTTCTTTTTCTTAATTTGTCGAGCGCTTTATTGATCGCAATCCGGTAGATCCATGTAGAAAGCGAGCAGTCCTTTCTGAAGCTTCCAATCGATTCATATATTTTAATAAATACTTCCTGTGCAGCATCTTCTGCTTCCGCTTCGTCCTGCAAAATATTGAGAATTGTATTGAACACAACCTTGCTATAGCTTTCTACAAGCCATTTGAAAGCCATCTCGCTTTTTTGTGCCAGTTGATCAATTAATTCCTGCTCTATCAATATTATTTTGTTTTTGACGCGGCAAAGTAGTGAATCCTTCTATGTGGGGAAAATTATTTGGGCTAACTTCTGCAGGTGGGAGCTTGTGCTCTGTTAATGTTGCATTGTGAATGGGGAGACCTTCATGGACTTTAACTAAAAAATGTTACTGGTTTTTAAAACAAAATTGATAAAGCAAGCAAGAAAAAAATACCTGAACGTAAAATCATTGAACCAGTGGTAAATTATAAGAAACCTTCAATCTTCATCAATCACCTCTTATATTCATATTCAATGCTGCCCAACAATTTACCGTTTTGGGTAAACAGCCCTTCTTTTTGGCGAAGCCCGCCCTCATTGATGTAACGCCAGGTAACAAAGGTTTGGGAATTATCCTGTGATTCTTTGCCCCGGCCTTCTTCTGTTACGGTCATTTGATTTAGCATACCGGCGTCATCATATTCAAATATGTAATCCGCTACCATTTTTTCCCTGAACTCATTGGTGTGAGCGATATCCGTTATCCTGTTCTTTTCATCGTAGTAATAATAATATTTTGTACCGCTTTTGGAATCTTTTTCGAGAACAACATTATTTTTTTCATCCAATGAAAAAAGAACCCTTGTGGTATCACGCCTGTCTTTCACACGAGCCATGCTGATGGGGTTACCGGCACCTCTGTATTCGTAAATATGTTCTTCCACAATTTCGTTGGTAAAATCATCATCATTTGATTTAACTGATGACAGTATTTTTTTTAACCTCCCGGTTTCATCATATGAATAGTAATTTCGGGTTACAGAAATCTCTGAACTGTCGGTGGTGGTTAATAGCTGCAGTTTATCATTAAAAACAGATGTGAAAAGTGAGATAGCAGAAACATTCGACCTGGTGAAGAGTTCAATGTTCGAGTAATCCCTTGATATTGTTTTTTCACAAAGAAAACCTTCACTTGCTGACCCGTCATCTTCAAAACTTTTTATTTTTATGCTGTGGATCTTCTTTTGTTTATAAGATGCCATGTCTGCACTTATCTGTTTATTGCTGATAATATCCTTATAATAATACTGTGCATAGAGACTGTTGCTGCAACAAAAAAGAAGCAAGCTTGCCAATAGTTTATTCATGAATATATTTTTCCTGTAAATTGGTAAAGTTAGTTGGTAAAGAACGCGTTTTCCAACTATGCGCCCAAACTTTATTATTTTTAACAAAATTAACCTCCTTGAGTCATTTAAAAGAACGTTCGGAAAAAAATTGTCTTAATTGCAATGCCGTTGTTCATGGGAAATATTGTCATGTATGCGGGCAGGAAAACCTGGAGCCGCAGGAAACAGCCTGGCACCTGGTTACGCACTTTTTTAATGATATCACCCATTTCGATGGGAAGTTTTTCAGCACCTTGAAATACCTGCTTGTAAAACCCGGTTTTTTAAGCAGCGAATATAAACATGGGCGCAGGGTAAGTTATTTAAATCCGATAAGGATGTATTTGTTTACCTCGGCCATTTTCTTTTTGATTTTCTTTTCAACAACAGAGGTTGGAGATAAAATGGTGAATACAAGTTACCGTGGCAAAATGCGCAGTGAAATTGAAAAGATGGATTCGCTCGAATTTCAGAAGTTTATAACTGAAGTGAATGATGGAAAAATAATGCCCAGGCAGGAGTTTATGAAATACATCGATACAGCGGGCAATGGAGGTTTGCATTTTTCCACTGAACATTATAATAGCAAAGCAGAGTATGATTCTTTGTTAAGGACTGGCAAAGTGAAAGATGGCTGGTGGATGAAAATGATGACCTACAAAGAAATTGAAATGAGGGAAAAATACCATAATAACCAGAACCAGATTTTTAAAGCGTTTATCAATAATTTCTTCCATACCTTCCCGCAGTTGTTATTCATCTCGCTTCCAATCTTTGCGTTTGTACTTAAATTGTTTTATTACCGCAGGAAGAATTTCTATTATGCCAGTCATGCAATATTCAGCATCCATTTCTATGTTTTTATCTTTATTATGCTGCTGATCATTATTGGCCTTAATCAAGCGATGGATTATACAGGCTGGACTGTTTTTGGTTATCTTATTGGAATCATTTCGTTTTATATATTCTTTTACCTGTACAAATCGTTGCGAAACTGTTACCAGCAACGAAGAGCTAAAACCATATTGAAGTACATTTTGCTAAATATTTCGGTTTTTTTTGTAATAGGGTTATTGATGATTGTTTTTATGTTTTTTTCATTATTGAAAATTTAATACTATGCAGGAAACAGGAACGGCTTTTTTGCGCCTTGTAAAAATTATGGATGAATTAAGGGAGAAATGCCCCTGGGATAAAAAGCAGACTATCCAAACATTGCGTCACCTTACTATTGAAGAAACATATGAACTTGCAGATGCAGTTTCTGCCGGCGACTGGCAGGGCATCAGAGAAGAATTGGGGGATCTGTTGTTGCACATTGTTTTTTATTCAAAGCTTGGTACAGAGAACAATCAGTTTTCCTTACAGGAAGTTATTGATGGAGTCTGCGAAAAACTGATCGTTCGCCATCCTCATATCTACGGGGATGTGAAAGTAAACAACGAGGAAGACGTAAAGCAAAACTGGGAAAAAATTAAACTAAGCGAAGGAAAGAAATCTGTGCTTTCCGGTGTGCCAAGGTCTTTACCTTCAATGGTAAAAGCAATGCGCCTGCAGGATAAATCAAAACAGGTCGGTTTTGAATGGGAAAACACCGCCCAGGTTTGGAATAAAGTAGAAGAGGAAATAGAAGAACTTAAAGAAGCAGTGGCAAGCAACGATAAAGATAAGATGGAAGACGAACTGGGTGATGTTTTTTTCTCATTGGTAAACTTTTCAAGATTTTTGCAACTTGATGCTGAAAATGCACTGGAACGTACGAATAAGAAATTCATCGACCGGTTTACTAAAATGGAACAGGAGGCGGCATTGCAGAATAAGTTTTTACATGATATGTCTTTGGAGGAGATGGATGATTTATGGAACCAGGTAAAAAAGAAAGAGTCGCAGATGTAGAATATTCTTTGTTAAAAGTAACAGGTAAAAGTTGAGATGCATTTTATTTAGAAAATCTCAGTCTTGCAGCGACGTTGAACTTTTACATTTTACATTTTGCATTTTTCATTTAATATTTAAGAATTGCAACAGTCACAAACATTCCGCCGTTTCTTGTACAAAAATATATACCTGTTGGTGCTGGCGGCCTGGCTTATCACCATTTCTTTTGCCGTAGAGAATTATTGGTCCGTCAATGCCTCCATCGCCACTGTGCAAAAAGAACTGTCTAATCATATTCGTAGCCAGGAAAATGATTTTGCAAA
>JBDSBG010000167.1:0-6126 GCA_039921685.1 Ferruginibacter sp. | reverse complement strand
GCACCGGCGCTGCTTTCCGCCGTTTGAAAAAATATGCTGCGCATTTTTTCAATTGCGACTACGTCGCAACCCGACGGAAAGATGCGCCTTATGCAGGTACTGATAGAATTCGAACTTTATTACATTCCAAACTTAAGGCTGACTTCAGTTTGCGCTTATTCTACCTAATCCTGTGTTTGATATTTGTTTAACAGACTTCAAACAACCCTACCTGTAGGCCCTGCCCTATGTATGTTGTTCAATTTTCATGCTAAAAAATTCTGTCGATGAATATTGAAAACTGGACATTGTATTTTAAAATTAAATCAAGTCCTTTATTTTTTGAGAAGACAAAAAATATTCAGCCCTCAACCTGCGATGTTCAATACTCAAGGAAAAGTTACGGGCCATTATGCATTAGTTCCTTCGGCTTACAGCAAGATTCCATTCCACATGTTGAATTTATGAAACCGGCATTTCAATGCAAAAATGCCGCCTCATCATGGATAAGACGGCAGTATGCTTTATGAATGATTCCACTGTATTATCGAATGACCAGCTGCTGCACTATTCTTAGCCCGCCAAAACCAACAACCAGAAGTTGGTAACTTCCTGTTGGCAGCGACCTGTCAAGTGAAACAGTTTTAAGGGTATTGCTGTTGTTGATCATTAGTTTTTCGTTGTAAATAACCTGGCCTGCCACATTGGACAATTGCAGGCTGTATTCACCTGCAGGCTGATTGACGAATGAAACGTTCATTTTTTTATCAACTACCGGGTTAGGATAGACGCTTATTAATGAAGCAGAGTTTTGTTGCCCTACTTTAACAATCGCACTATACTGAATAAGCCCGCTTTTACCTGTTGCGCTAACGCGATAAAAATTATCAGCTGCCAGTGCTGTTTCGTCAGAATAATTATAATCAGTATTCGATCCGTTATTTAATTTCGGTGCGATGATATTTAGCTTTGAAAAATTACGCCCATCAGCGCTTCGTTCCACTTCATATTTGTCAATTCCTGCTTCATTGGCTGTTTTCCAGTCAACAACAATTGATTTTTCACTGGTACGTGTAGCCGAAATGCTGATAAAGGTTACAGGCAGAACCTGCATTTGTTTGAATACAATATAAAAACGGTTGGGAGCGTACGAGGGCTGATCATCCGTAACGTTAAATACAATATCAGTCTTCGAGAAAAGGCTTACAGGGGTTGAGGTATGGAGATAGGCATCCTCTAACGTTGCAGTAAGTCCGTGCTCCTGTATATTAACTGCGGCGAATCTTAACTGGTAGGCCTGTTTGCGTAAATTGCCGATGCTGTAAAAAACAGTATCGTTATGTACAGCAGGGCTTTTCGCCTCTACGGCCAGTATTTTTCCGTTGCTGGATATTCCAAAATTAGCGGTGCTGTTGGCAATCTTCAATGCATCATTTCCGTCGTATTCGTTTGAATAAGCCGCATCAAATGCAATAATATTTCCGTCTGCTACAGCTGAAGTTGTATCTGCCCCGGCGTATAAAACAGCCCTCAAAAACTGGCCATTGCTTTGATCGCTGGTTTTGAAACCGATCTTGCTACCCGAGATCTTTGCTGCTTCTGTAAACGATATAGTTCCTGGCCCGCCCGTAGCATGAACAAGAAAAGCCTGGCCCGATTGTATTGAACTTACGGCTACGCCTGAAGGATAATTAACTGTTCCCCCCGGAGAAGGTATCCATCCGGTGACAGCACTGATAGTTTGGTAGCCACCATAACTATTCCCGGTTAATAATGGATCCCACACATAAAATGTATTATCAACTGCTCCCGTTTTTGTCACCGCTGTAAAATCAATTGCCGATGCGTAAGGATTGCCAACAGACTCAAACTTACCCGCTGCTACAGTTGATTGCAACGGCAGATCTGCGCCTGTGGTGAACAACCTGCCCTTCGATCTGAGTACTGTTGCAACGGCAGCCTGGTTATAACCGGTCACGCTTCTATCTCCACGCACAAAGACCATGTACCCTTTTTTGTTGAAAATCGGGAGACTTGCTGTATTGGAAATTCCTGTATAATTTCCTGTCACTGCATTGTATGTTTTCATAGAAGCACCTGAGGGCGTGTACACATCAAAGCCAAGCCCGGTTGCTCCGGCCATATCTCCTGTTATTTGTGTACCATAGCCAGGATTGGGATTTGCATTTGGCGATGGGGCTGATTCCTGCCATGCTTCATGTATTGTTTGGGGCCCACTAACAGGAATGGCTAATAGCTGCCAGGACTTGCCATGTGTTGACGGTCCGGCTGTGCCGGTTGGTATATACCTTTCCACTGTGGCATTGCCGGAAATCGTTTTCCCCGTGACATCACCCAACCAGGCGGTTTCTGTGGCAGTAGATTTGAAAGTAAGGTAATCGTTCGTCGTAAGCTTTAACCCTGTCGCCGAAAAAGATACTGACCTGTAAATATCAAGCGGCCCACCCAGTGATAAGCCGGTAATTGCATTGCTGTTTCCTATCACAAGATTATTTAGCTTATTGTTCAAAAATATTCCCGCTGGAATATCCTGGGCTGCTGCCCCGGTCATTTCGAGTGTTCCATTTGCTCCGTCAATTTTGGCAGAACCTGGGTTTATGGTTCCATAAACTTGTAATACCCCACCGTTCAACGTGAGAACGGGTGTGGCAGGATGCGTGATCACGAGATCTTTCACTGCCTGCGTGGTATTTATGGTTGGCAAAGAAACATAAGCCCCACTGATCATTACATCTGTTGAAGAACCTGGAATAACATTGGCTTCCCAATTCGCAGCTGTCGCCCAGTCTGAGGAGATTTTTCCTACCCAAAAAGCTGTATTAGGTGCTACGAATTCATCACAGCCAGGTTCACATGCGATGGGATTACGAGTTGCATTGTCTATATCGTTCTCAGTAAACCCTGTTATGGGTGCGGCAATATTACTAAGTAAGGTATTTGCAGCAGGAACAAGGTGAAGATTGGTAGCGGAAACAAAAACGGGGCTAACATTCAGCGATGCTGCATCCTTTCCGGTTACCATTTTCCAATTAGGTAAGGTTGTTTGTGCTGTAGTAGCAATGAGGCCAAAGGCTTTTACAGCAGAACCCGATGGATTGATAAAATAGTCATTATAGTTTAAAGCGGTGAACTGTGTGCTGGTAAATGAAATCATTATGCCTACAGCACCATAACCCAAAGCACCGGTTAATCCAAGATTATTAACAAGGATATTATTCCTTATATCTGCACTCCCCGAGCCATAAATTCGTATGCAAGCTGCAACCGCATTCGCTTTATTTAACGTGTTCGTATAGCCGCTCACGCCTCCAAGAAATACTGAGTTATGAATGATCTGGATACCGGTTTGCGGCCCGATCAATAATATACCTACAGGATTGTTTAAGGTAATTGCACTATTCGTATAATCCTCACCGTCACCGCTAATATTAGCAACCATATTTCCGGCAACTGTGATGCCTGCATTGGCCACATTTGTATTTACATAAATACCCCGGGAACCGTAACCGGCTGTTCCGGTATAATTGAGGTTGGTAACAGTGTTATTCAATACAAGCGTATTCTTTGTACCTGTGCCTAGATAGATCCCCTGATCCGTATTTGCATCAGTACCAACAAAATTTCCGATTGCATTATATTTAATGGTTGCACCATCGAAGCCCTGCACAAAAATGCCGGTGAACAGGATCGCATTTGCACCTGTTATTGAAAGGTCGTTTGACTGAATTAACAGGCCGTTTCCATTTCCTGTGGCAGCTACTGCATTACAATAAAGCCCGTAAAAAGCATTACCGATCTGGTTGTTTTCGATTGTAATATTATTAAAATAACCCGGAGAATTGATGGTAGTGCCATCAGAGAGGATGACTGCATTTGATGTATTGTCACCGGCAAGGATGACGCAATTCCTAAGCGTGCAATTCACCGTGGGTGCTGCACCGATTGATCCAATTAATATTACTCTTCCCAGCGAACTTCCATTATTGATGAAGCTAAGGTCGCGGCTACTTGTCCCGTTGTTAGATCCGTTGACTGATACATAACTTCCCAATATCCTGATGAGTGCATTGTTATTCAATGTACCGCTAACCGATGCCGTTACACCCGGGGCAGGTTTGATCGTTAAAGTATTTAAAGCATTTGCCGTAGGGTTGTTATTGATAACGACCGGAAATGTTTCACTGGCGCTGTAGGATGTACCTATTAAAGAGAATATTACGGGGCCGCTTAGGGTAGAGGCGTTATAATCGGCGACGGCGGCTGTAAGAGTTGTGTAATAACCTCCCGGACCTACTGTGTAAGTACCAGACAAGATGGATAACCTTGAGTCTTCGTTATTAGCTGAAGCGGTATTTAACATCAAAATCAAGGCAGGAAGGAAACATAGAAAATATTTCTGCCATTTATTTAAATGCCGGCTAAGAGGCTGTTGTTCGTGGGTTGGGGATAAAATTTTCATCATATTCCTGTTTTAAATCTGCCTTTTTCCACGACTTAACATACGCAATTTTAAGCTACGTGGCTTCAGGACAAAATTTGTGTGAAAACATTTGGGGGTAATCGCAGGAATTAAAACTTGGTTAAGAGGTGGCGATTCTGAAGATAGGTGGATCAGGAGAGGTAGGTGTAAGCTGAACAAAAGTAATAAATAGAAACCTATAATGCAACTTTTATGGTGAGAAATTTCACACCGTACCCGGAATAACAACAAAAAATTGCCGATTAAGCAGGGAATATCCCGGATATGGAAATTTATAGCAATTTGTTATTGTTCCTGGCCTGGGTACCGGTTCCTTTTTATGAATCTGTTATATAGAATTATACTGAAATTTATTTTTTGTCGTTAATAGACATTATCCTTAACAATTTTTGCCAATATCCTAACCAGCAATTACCGTGAAACAAACATTACCATTAGCTTTCTGCTTAGTTTTTTCTATAGCGTCCTTTCAAAATTTTGCCATTGACAGAAAGCCATCCGGCAATTACCCACCTGCAAAAACTAATGACATTAAAATGCTGAGCAGTTTCTTTTATACTGCCAGTGGGAATATAGCCGACGGCAACCGCGTGGTCTTTGATGCTCAATATTCTAATGCTATCGACGGAAATGATGCCATAAAGCTCATAAACCCGGGCGAAAATTTTGGCCTGCTGAGAGATACCAGGATACTAGCAGTGGAAGCAAGACAACCTATCGCAAACGGCGATACGCTTTTCTATAATATGACGCACCTTGTTTCCCAACAATATAGACTTGATATCGTTCCGCAAAATCTTGCTGGTACAACGGTAAGCTGTGAACTCATAGACAGGTACCTAAACAGCAGGAAAACTTTAAGCCTTAATGATACAAATCATATCGCTGTTGAAATAACATCGGATCCGGCAAGCAGGGCGGTGAATAGGTTGATGGTGGTTTTCAGCACGGCAATCGTTGCAGCTCAACCATTCGAATTTTTAAATATCTCTGCCATAAATGTTGATAATAAATTAGTCGGCATCAACTGGAAAGTGAGTCACGAAATGGAGATTGTGCAATACAATGTAGAGCGTAGTACAGACAATGTTTACTACAGCAATCTTGCATTTAGCCTGCCTGCAAATAATGATCACGATGCCGGGAATTATGAATACCGCGATACAAAACCTTTTAATGGCGAGAATTATTACCGGGTAAGATCAACTGACAGAACAGGACGATCTACTTACAGCGATGAAGTAAAAGTAAATTTTGCCGGGCCCAAACCTACAATGAGCATCTATCCAAATCCGTTAGTGAATCGCAGTTTCCAGCTGCAATTATCTCAATTACTTCCGGGTAAATATTTTATAAAGCTGACAAATAATTCCGGCCAGCAGGTTTACTCGGCTCCCCTGCAGATCACTGGCATTAACTTTATACAGACCATTAGCCTCGGTAGCAATATAGGAAGAGGCAATTACCATCTGAGTATCTGGTCGGGGAACGGGATTGTGAATGCGCAGGAAATCGTGGTGCCCTAGAGTCATTTAAGTTGCGGTTGATTACGACAGGTTCGTTCTTTTTTTTGAGTGACAAAAAATGATATGCGCTTACTGCTTCGTAACATTTATTTCACGCAAAGCAAAAAAGATAAATACAAA
>JBDSBG010000166.1:0-36865 GCA_039921685.1 Ferruginibacter sp. | reverse complement strand
TCACCGGGATACTGCAATTCTTTTTGATCAATTGCACGCACTGGTCCAGGTAATTGGAAATCACCAGGCTGCCACCAACCAACAAATAATCCACTTTCGCTTCTACCACAAGCGGGATCAGTTGTTCCATATAATCATCATTCACCTTGTCGGGATCAACCAACACGGCAAATGATTTTTTGTTCTGCCGCTTGCGTTCTTTGAGTGAATGATAAATGCCTTTCAACATAGCCTGGTTCGTTTCATGCAAAAATGTAAAATTTTTCGCTCTTTCCGAAATATTAACCTTACTAATGAGCTTATACGCTGCAATTTCAGGGCTTTTATTGGTAATTTTGAACAAATGCCTGATATATCTACGGAAATAAAGTTCAAAACGGCTCGAAGCGGTGGCAAAGGTGGCCAAAATGTAAACAAGGTGGAAACCATGGTTGAAGGCTATTGGCATGTAGAAAACTCTTCATTGTTTTCTGTAGAAGAAAAAAAAAGGATCACAGAAAAGCTTGCAAATAAAATAAATTCAGAAGGTTTTTTATTAGTAAAAAGCCAGCAGGAAAGAAACCAGTTAGGAAACAAGGAGATCGTCCTAAAAAAAATGAATGAGTTGGTTCGCCTGGCCCTTGTTATTCCAAAAAAAAGAAAGCCAACCAAACCAAACAAGATCGTTAAAGAAAAACGCCTTGAAAGCAAAAAGAAAACGGGCGAAATAAAACAGTCAAGACAAAAACTACGGGCTCATGAATAGATCATTTTTACATAAAAAAATCTATTGGTTTGCAGTAATCCTGATGATATGCGTCTTTAGTTCCTCATTTAGGGTTCCAGGTAATAAAGCAGGAACACTCAAACTGACTTTTGTAAATACTGCAAACGGAAAAGTAATTAGCCTGCGTGATTCGCTTTATGAAAATGCCTTCGGTGAAATATACAGCATCAGTAAATTGAAATATTACATCAGCAACGTTTTAATTCCCGGGAGCGGGCAGTTACCAGAAAACGATGCTTATCATTTGATCAGTGCCGCAGATGCTGTTAATAGTTTTGAGATAACAATGAATGCAGGTAATTATAAAAAAGTGAAATTTTTATTAGGAGTTGACAGCGCCCGCAACTGTAGTGGTGCTCAAACTGGTGCTCTGGACCCGACGAATGACATGTTCTGGACCTGGAACACAGGCTATATCATATTTAAGCTTGAAGGAACATCAACAGCTTCCAATGCAGATCTGAACAGGATCGAACATCATATTGGAGGCTACAAAGGAGTTAACAATGTCGCCACATCAATAGACTTCAATTTCGATTTACCATTTTCAATTAAAGAAAATGGCGTTACAGAACTTGTTATTGAAATGAACCTCGACCATTACTGGAAAAATGCATCTGAAATAAAGATCAGCGAATCACCGATGTGGATGACTATGGGTGGTATGGCAAAAAAAATAGCTTCAAATTTTGGGGGACTGTTTTCCGTCATGCAGGTAAAAACAATCAATTGAAAATAAAGATCAGCATATCAATCATTGTCCTTTTCATCGCAGCAATCTTTTTTACTGCTGCTAAAGTAGATGATGGATTTGGCGCATATGCTCCAACACCTATTAAGCTAAAAATTCCTGAAGGATGGCCCAAACCAACCAATGATATTTTTGCAAAAAATAAATTAACCGAACAGGGATTTGAACTTGGAAGAAAATTATTTTACGATGGCAGGCTGAGTAAAGATGGAGAAGTAAGTTGCGCAAGTTGTCACCAGCAGTTTGCATCCTTTGCAACTTTTGATCACGATCTGAGCCATGGCGTAAATAATACACTGAGCACACGTAATGCACCAGCCTTGATAAATCTTGCCTGGATGACTGGTTTGCATTGGGATGGCGGTGTTAATCATATTGAAGTACAACCACTGTCGCCAATAACTGCCGCAAATGAAATGGGTGAGAAATTAGACAGCATCATTTTTAAACTAAAGCAAGACAGTTCCTACAAGCGCATGTTCAAAGCAGCCTTTGGTGACCCGTTGATAAACAGCCAGCGAATGTTGAAGGCATTGTCACAATACACCGGCTCCTTAATAAGTTGCAACAGCAAATATGATAAGGTAATGCGTGGCGAAGCAAGCTTCAATCACTATGAACAAAACGGTTATAACGTTTTTAAAGCCAAATGCGCAGGCTGCCACAAAGAACCATTGTTTACAGATAATAGTTATAGAAATAACGGCCTTCCGCTTAACAGGTTTAATGATATTGGGCGGCAAAAAATTACGAACGATCCAAAAGATTCGTTGAAGTTTAAAGTGCCCACGCTTCGAAACGTGCAGGTAAGTTTTCCTTATACGCACGACGGGCATATATTCAGCCTGTACCAGGTGGTTGAGCATTATCGCACAGGTATCGTTACGAGTCAACCTACATTGGATAGTTTGTTGAAGAACAGGATAACGGTCACACCGAAGGAAAAAAATGACCTCGTATATTTTCTATACACATTAACGGATAGCAGTTTTATTAAAGACCCCAGGTTTGGGCCGCCGATGTATTATTCAGGCCCGAATATTATTTCTAAAAAACCTGCTCATGTGGAACCCGTGAGGCAGTAAGTAGCAATTGCAAATTTGAAGATGGAAAACTGGCAGAAGCATAGCCTGGTATTTGGAAAAATATGCTGATCTTTAATCATCAGATAATGGCCTCGTCAAATGGTATCATGATCTTCTCCTTGCTTTCAGTGTTTCCAGTATCTGTGTTTGAATTTCAGTTTCCGATTTTTGTTTGGCCCGGTCTTTTTTATTTGTCTCTATTTTCTCTTCAAGCTTCTTTCTCATTTTATCATATTCTTCCCCATCGTCTATCAGTTCTTCTAATTTCTTTTCATTTTTCTTAACCACTTCCTGTTGTTCAATGATTTGTTGCTCAAGATCGTAAACAGCAACAATATTGCGCAAGCTATCCATGTAGTTCTTTGCATTGTCCATCACATCAGGATCAGATTTGATGGTAATGAAATTATCAAACTCCCTTGACATTAAAAGTGTGACAACAGAAGATTCTTTTTCTTTTTTGCTTTTTCTTTCTACAGAAAAATAAAGATCATAGGAGCGTTTTCCGAACACGGGGAGTGTTACTCCTTTATAAACCACGAAACCCTTACTTTCTTTGCCTTTGTATCCAAGTTTTTGCAATGTATCCAGTATTGCCGCTGTTATTATTTTTTCAGAAAATGGAATCTCCGCAACGATCGCTTCCCTGTTCATCTTTTGGTATTCTACGGTTTCTGTATGGCTTTGTGCAAATGATGCGGCGCCGGTACAGGTTAATATTGCAAGCAGTAAAAGTTTTCTCATATTCAGTTTTTTTGCAAATATAGTTTTTACGAAAAAAAACCTTAATTATAATTTGAAACTAAAATTAAAATTATAGAGGTAAATTTGAGCTTTAAAGAAATTCAATATTGAGTGAAATAAAAAAATTAGCCGGGCAAACTGTTTGGTACGGTGGTAGTACAATAGCTGCAAAGTTCATCAATTACCTGCTCACACCTTATCTTACTTATACGCTTGACCAAACTGCCGATTTTGGTAAGATGGGTATTATCTATTCGGCGATCCCTATCTTCAATATTATTTTCACCTATGGTTTTGAAACAGCCTATTTTCGTTTTGCTTCAAAACCGGAATACAGGAATACCATCTATAACACGGCTTCGCTGTCATTGTTCTTTTCCACCATTGTACTTACTATACTGCTTTGGTTTAATCAATCCATATTAGCGGGTATCACCGGGCTTGCAGCATTTCCGAAAATAATCCAGTACAGTATTATTGTTATTGCATTGGATGCATTCACCAGTATTCCTTTTGCAAGATTGAGAGAACAGGGACGGCCGAAGAAATTTGCCTTTGTGCGTATTGCCGGCATTCTTGTAAACATTTTCTTTACGTGGTTTTTTATTAGTTATTGCCCAAATCATCTAAAGCATGATCCTCATAGCTGGGTGGGTTTTATTTATGATCCCAAAACAAACCCTATTGTTTACGTGGTGCTGGCAAATGTGATACAGTCTGCCGTTACCCTTGTTTTGCTTAGCCGTGAAATTTTAGAAGTGCGTTTTAATTTTGATTGGAAACTTTGGAAGGAGATGATGGTGTATGCATTACCGTTATTAATTGTAGGCATGGGGGGAATGATCAATGAAACTTTCGACAGGCTTATGCTTCGGTGGTGGTTGCCGGGAAAAATAGAATTCAGGGAACAGCAGGTTGGGATCTATAATGCCTGTTACAAGCTCTCCATTCTAATCACGTTATTTATACAGGCATTTAAAATGGGTGCTGAGCCCTTTTTCTTCAAACAGGCCGAAGGAGCAAACCCACAAAAAATATATGCAAGGGTGATGAAGTTTTTTATCATAATTATTTCGGTGATGTTCCTGGCAGTGACTTTATTTATGCCGATATGGAAAAATTTTATCGGGCCAAAATACTGGGCAGGCCTTTCCGTTGTACCAATATTGTTGCTGGCCAATATGTTTCTAGGTATTTATTACAACTTATCGGTTTGGTATAAACTATCTAATAAAACATTGTCTGGCGCCTATATTACTTTATTTGGTGCTGTGCTTACATGCGTATTGAATTATATTTTTATTCCAAAATACAGTTACATCGCCTGCGCCTGGACAACCTTCTTTTGTTACGGCAGTATGATGCTGATCTCGTACAAATGGGGGCAAAAAGAATATCGAATTCCTTACGCCTGGAAAAAACTGGTAGCCTATATGGTTATAGCAGTTGCTTTTTATTTTATTCACTGGGGAATAATTTCTCTAAATAAGAATGTTTACCTCAACCTTCTTTCAGGTGCAGCGTTGTTGGCCATTTACTGTTGGTTTATAGCAACAGTGGAAAGAAAAGAATTAGAAAGATTACCGGCTGTAGGGAAATTTTTTACAGGAACGAAATGATCGCCGCTTTTTAATGCTCCTAAATTTATTTAGCAAATTTGATTTGGAAATTTATTGCGGGCGAATGAACGATAGTAGCTGCAGGCTGCAAGTTGTTTTCATCTGAGCCGCTCTATTGCCCGGCTTCTTCTAGAGATATTTTAGCATTAAGGCATACAACACTTTCTTTTCCGGTTCCATCAATTCACCTGTAACTGCTGACCCCAAAAAATGTTGCCTGAATGACTGTATCGCTGCTTCTGGTCTTGAAACATCATAGCCAATCATTCTCAATGCCATTCTTGTATTGAAATTTTCCGGAATAACCATATCCGTTGTATCAGCAAACCATAACCCATAGCCGCTGTCTGCAAATCTTTTCCAGGGAAAATGAATATTGGGATCTACTTTTCTACCCGGAGCAATATCGGCATGGCCAATAAAATTAGCAGCAGGAATGTTGTACCTGTTTTTTAGAACCCCAAGTAATTTTTCCAAACTTTGCAGCTGGATTTCCGAAAAAGTATCAAGGCCATTATTGTCCAACTCGATCCCAATTGATGTAGAATTGATATCTGTTGTATTTCCCCATTTTCCAATCCCGGCATGCCAGGCACGGAGATAATCGTTAAGCATATGGTGGAGGGTTCCGTCTTTGCAGATTACGTAATGGGCACTCACCTGTGAACTATCCTTCGTAAATGTTTGCAAGGTTTTTTCACAACTATTTTGTGCAGTATGATGTAAAATAACAAAGTTGGGTTTACGCATTCCAAAATTAACAGTACCTATCCAGTTCTTATTTTCTGCCAGAGAATCCAACGCATTATCCTTAGGTGCCTGGCTTATTGTCCTTGCTATGATCTTTGCCTTTTCCCTGTAAATTTTATTCGTTACTGCATATGGCTTTGGGGCACAGGCTTGAAAAAATAATACAGCGGATAAAAAAATAATCAGCTGCCTTGAAAAATATTTCATTTGGAATTTATTGATAAAATGATTGTTTTACCGGCATGTCCTTTGTATCCCTGTTCATTCATAATTATACAATTTACAATAATGGACAAAGAAAAAACAATACCAGCTGATTCAGATATCTCCGTTGAAGAAAGAAATTTATTGGATGAGGGACTTGATAAGGATATGACCGGCGATGACCTGGATCTAAAAAGAGTTGAACTAGACAACCGGGATGAAGACGGTGAATTACTGAACGAAGAAAGTTCCGCCGATGATGTCAGTGGTGGCGACCTTGATATTCCCGGTTCAGAAGATGATGACAGTGATGAAGCAATTGGTGAAGAAGATGAAGAAAATAATGGATACAGCGAGGCCGATACTGAGTGACCCCTTGAAGTCAAAAGGCCCCGATGATCGGGGCCTTTTTAAAGTTCATTTTCACAAGGGATTTATTTCTTAACAATCTAATATCCTTTCATCATTCAATTGACAATTGATCCAGCCTGAGTGCTGCTTTTCAAAAATTTAATTTGTTTCTGCATTTGTAAAGCTTCCAGTTGTCAGATGCTTCCCTTCCGAAATTTCTTCTATCATTTTTTTATTGAAGGCCGGCAGGTCAGAAGGATTCCTGCTCGTAACCAATCCATTGTCAACCACCACTTCTTTGTCTTCCCAAATAGCTCCTGCGTTGATGAGATCGGTTTTTATGGAGGGGAAAGAGGTAAGGTTCCTTTCATGAAGCATGCCCGTTTCAATTAATAGCTGGGGTGCGTGGCAAATGGCAGCAACCGGCTTTCCCGTCTCAAGAAAATGCTGAACAAAATTTATGTACGACTGGTGCCTTCTCATCTCATCGGGGTTGATCACTCCGCCCGGTATCATCAATGCATCATAATCTTCCGGACTGGCCTCATCCAACTGTACATTTACAGGCAATTCGATGGACCAGTGATCGTGATCCCAGCCCTTGACTATTCCTTTTTGCATGGAAACAATATCAACGATTGCTCCTGCCTCCTCTAGCGCCTTTTTTGGGGAGGTCAACTCTATTTCCTCGAAACCATGATCAGTAAGTATGGCTACTTTTTTATTGTCAATCGTCTTCATAATAATTCATTTTTTGATTAATAATAAGATGGCATTTTAGTATCTTCAAAATTCATTCCTTTCAGAATTTTATAATAGATAATCTTCAAATATGACTGGCACTGGCTTGATAATTGAATCGTTTTAAATACTAAATTCGAAAGATGATCCTCCTCACTATACTTATCATTTTCGCCATGATGGTGCTGGCATTTGGGTTTCTTGAAATAAGGATCCCTTTTATTTCCGGAAAGAAAGAATCAAGACCTGAAGAAGTTCCAGCCTCTGACCCACATCTTCATACTGACAAACTCGTAAAAAATTCAATAGAAAATACCATTCGCTCTACTACTTTCCTCAAACCAATAATAAAGGAAAAGATCCTTGTCGAAGAGTTAGACTAACTCAATCACATCTTCTTAGGCGGGAGCCTGGATATCAAGTTCCAGCAATGCGTTCACAGCTTCATATATCTGTTTCTTGTTAAAGGGTTTTTCTAAAAACAAATCAGCGCCGTTTTTTAAAGCACGCTCCCTTTCTGAAGCGGAGTTAAACGCTGTGATCATGATGATCTTAGTAGAAGGGTTATTGGTCTTGATATGGGCAATAAAGTCTGTACCCCTGCCATCAGGCAGGCTGTTATCTAAAAACACAAGAGCTGGATCTTTTTCTGCTAAAAATACCTTTGCCTGGGAAAGGGTATTTACATGTTCCACATCGATTTGCTGATCTTTTAAAATAATATTTAGCAGGAAACAAATATCACCTTCGTCTTCAATGATCAATATTTTTTTTTGGATTGTAGGCAGTGTAGGTTTTGACATGTTAATTGTTTTTTAAAGCAGATGCAATTTTACTACCAACACAAATGGGCTTAAAAAATGGTCAGAACTGGGGAATTTTTTGCCGGTGTTAGAAAAACAATTTCCCAGTTAAGTTAAATGGGGTGATTATTGAATTCAAAAGCATCCAGTACATTCACAAACGCATCGTAAACTTTTTTTAGTTCTTCAACATTGGTGATATCCCTATTGATAGTCAATTCCAGTGAGCAATGGCTGTCTTCATGGCCATAAGAAGCAATATGCATATTAAACCCGGGTAAGTTTTCAAACACTTTTCTTGTTTGTTCATCAGCAAATGCCTCCCTGATCCTTTCTACATCATTTGTTTTCACCACCAGGTTTTTATCAAATTCTGCGAACCCGGTTTGTACGTCTTCCATTCCAAAAAATTTACCCACTTTGTCAATAAAGTCTTCATCGTGCAATGCAAAACGAAAATTTTTATGCTCGTTAATGCGGGAACTAAGGGTTGTAAATTGAATTGGTACGGGTGCCGTTAGACTTGTAGTTTGAAAGCCCGAATCAAAACCACCGCCAAGGTCTATTTCAATATTGAGAAATACCGACTTTTCATTATGCTGTATATCCGCACTGTACATAAAAGGATAAGAAATGTGATTCATATCTTCCTGCACCTGGCTCCAAACTTCAGCATCTGTATTTCCCCTGATGATTTTTTGCTTTTCCATGATAAAATTTTAGTAAAGATCACAAACTTACGGCCAGACTGGGAGCAGGCAAAAGCAGTAATCGCTTTAAAAAAGTTGATATTTCAGACACCGGAATTTCATAAATACAATATTGCCATGATAAGAATCCAGCCCCTTTTAAAATCAAATACCCTTTCACAATCTGAAGCAAATATATAGTTGCTTTATTAAATTCGCAATAAATGAATAGGTCCTGATGCAAAGACTTGCAAACTCCGGCTTTTCCATCGGTACATTTTTATAGCAATGTATTGAGAAGATTGATGAACTTTACCCGTGCAGCAATCTTTGAAAAAAATGCTTTATTTAAAATATCCAACCTCTCAATTCGTCCTTTGTTATATACATGGAGGATGTTAGAACCATAACGATACCAATGGCTGCCGAGCGAAATAATAATATCAGCAGGACGATTAAGGCAATAAGCAAACAGTTGCTTGGCTTTATCAGGCAACGGGTTAATAATAACGAAGACGCAGAAGATATCCTGCAGGATGTTTTCTACCAGTTTGCCGGCAATACTGAACCAATCGAACAGGTAACTGGCTGGCTTTATAAAGTGACGCGGAATAAGATCATAGATAGTTACCGTAAACAGAAACTACCCCTGGCGGATGACCTGTTCAATTTGGAGCCCGAAGAAGATATGCTCGATTGGAAAGAATTTTTACTACCCGCTGATTCGAACCCGGAAACAACCTACCTCCGCAATTTATTCTGGGAAGCGCTGCAGCAGGCACTGGATGAGTTACCACAGGAGCAACGGGATGTGTTTATAAAAAATGAAATGGAAGGAATCCCCTTTAAAGAAATTGAAGCACAAACAGGCGTGGGTGTGGCCACGCTCATCAGCCGCAAACGTTATGCAGTGCTGCACCTTAGGGATCGCCTTGCGGTATTGAAAGACGAACTATTAAATTACTAAAAATAATTGCTGTTTAAATAAAAACATATTTAAGCATCTATTCAAAACAAAAAGATGAAAACTCAATTTCAAATTCAGAAAAAGATAAAAATATTTTTCATAGTAATTATCGCCTTCCTGGCATTCAGTGCAGCCGTGATGTGGCTGTGGAATGCCATATTACCAGAAATAATAGGAGTTAAATCCATATCGTTCATCCAGGCGCTGGGTATATTGCTGCTAAGCAAGATCTTGTTTGGCGGCTTCAGGGGCGGCGGTGCATGGACGGCGCATAGGCGTAGCCGATGGTTGGAAATGCAGGAAAAGAAGGCTGCTATGACTCCGGAGGAAAGAGAAAAATTTAAATCTGAATGGAAAAGCCGCTGCGGCGGCAGATGGAGAACAGACTCATCTACCGCAAATTCAGCCAAAGAATAAAAATATTGCTACGGGCCAACGGGCTTAAAGACCGGTTCACGTATGTTGTAGCTAATGATTTTCTTTAGCGTGTACCCGGCAGCCGTTAGGATGGTTCGTGGCATCATATAAAAACCAGCTGTATGCAGATCCTTGTATTTAAAACAAATCTTACTGATACAGACCGTATCAGTGATGTAGAAAGTTCCTTAGACCTTCACCCAAACATTATCGGTTGGAATGTTGACCTTAATGACCGGGATAATATTTTACGCATTGTATCCGGCAATATAGCGGCCACGGAAGTGGAATCAATGCTGTTGAGTGCAGGATACTATTGTGAAGAGCTACAGTGACTGCCAGCATTTTCAGCCTGGTAATCAAATACCGGTTATGCTGATCACAGTGGAATTATTCAGAATTAAAATCACAGTATATTTGTTTGCATCGGCATCCTGTAACCTAACAGGTACATGTTGTTAGTCAATCATGAAGCGATTTTTGCGACATACTGTGATCTTTGTTTTTCCAATCATCCTATTGGCGATTTCCTTCGAAGTAATGTTGCGGAAGATCCCCAACGACTACGCTTTCAAAAAGGATCATTTAGATCAGCATTCGCGGGAGATTGAAATTTTATTTTTAGGCAATTCGCATGTATTTTTTGGTATTGATCCTAAATACATAAACAGGAAAAGTTTCAATGCAGCCTATATCTCTCAATCATTAAATTTCGACCTTGCTATACTCAAAAAGTATGAAGGGAGATGGGATAAACTAAAATGTATTGTGTTGCCCATTGATTATTTTTCTTTATACTCCACACTGGAATCTGGCATTGAATCATGGCGGGTAAAAAATTACAGGATTTATTATGATATCCAGCTCACACACGATTTTGTGGAAAATATAGAACTGTTTACAAGTTCCTTGACTGTTACCATTTCCAGGCTTTATACATATTATTGCTTGCATATGCCAGTTAGCATCAGTTCCTTCACAGGCTGGGGAAATACAAATAAATCGACTATCAGCCAGGATCTTGAGACAGGTGGTAAAATTGCTGCCGACCGGCACACCGCAGCAAACCAAAGTTTTGTTCCGGCAAATCTTGAAACCGTGAGATCGATCATTGAATTTGCAAAAACGAAAAACATACAAGTTCTTTTTTTTACTTCACCAGCATATAAATCCTATATAGAAAACCTGGATAGGGATCAGTTGAACAATACTATTCACTATGCAAGTGTACTTGCTGCTTCGTATAACAACGCCCGTTATATAAATTTATTAAACGACAGAGATTTTTTGATTGGAGATTTTTTTGATGCAGATCATTTGAATGAAATTGGTACAAAAAAGCTCACGCTAAAAATTCATCAGTTGATTAAACAGGGTTACTAAATAATTGTTTTAATAGAAGATCGTAAAAGTTCCTTTTGCAATTATATTTTTACCGGTAAAATCTATCCCCTCTGCCAGGTAAACATAGGCATTTATAATCCTACAACAATACTTACCCATGACCAGGAATATGTTGTAAAGGCATTTTATCCTTCAGGATGTTTTGCAACAGACAAAGTGTTGATCAAAGTATTAAAAGGCCCGGCTTTTTATATTCCTTCGGCATTTTCACCCAATGATGATAGCAGGAACGATCTTTTAAAATGCATTGCTGTTGGCATCAGGTCTTTTAAATACTTTGATATTTATAACAGGTTTGGACAAAGGGTATTTCATTCAACAGACCTTACACAAGGCTGGGATGGGAAATGGAAAGGTATAAATATGGACACCGGTAGCAGCAAAATCTTCAAAGATGCTGATCGCTGCAAAAGAGTTCGTTTCTCCTTCTATTTTCCCTTGAAGGTAATAACCAGGTGTATAGTCATACTTTTCCAGTGTACCGGAAAGAATGACCTCGAAATTTTTTGCAAACAAATTCTTTTTCTTCAATGTAACGACGACCAGTTCACCTTCTATGGGAATTGCAATTCGCAGATCGGCGGGCTTAGTTTTATACAGGTTTGATAATACAGCACGATCAAGTTTCAGCTTCGTGCCACGGGTGATCACATTTTCCGGACCTGCAATCAGAATCCCATCCTGGGTAAATAACTTATACTGTGCATTAATTTCTTTGACAGAAAAGAATAAAAGGAGTGAGAATAAATAGAGTTTGGATTGCATTGCAGTTAGTTTGCAATCTAAAAGTTACAACAGTTTCGGTGAAAAAGAAAGCGAGCCTTTATTTAGATGACGATTTTTTTGCTGAAAGAATAGTTTTATTTAACCTTCCGACATCAGGGGAAATTCTATTAACTTCAATCTCGTGACGGAATCATATTATAATACAGTTTTTCTAATAACCTTCTGTTTTCGGTGATAATTTCGCCATTCGCTAATAATCCATCCCAAAACTGAATAGATTTTTGGTAATTCGTAGTGAGACCATTTACTAATTTGACTTTTGCAAGATAGCCGCTATCAGTAGGGATGCCTGAAATAAATTCGAGTTCTCCCACGACGCTTCCGTATTCCCTATAAGGATAAGATGGGAATTTCAAAAGCACTTTTTGTCCTGTTTTAACCTTTCCAAAATTAAATTGGGAAATATACATTTCCGCATAATATTGAGTATTCCCGGGATTAATAAAACATACCACTTGATTAGACCGGACTTGTTGATCCTCTTGTACAAATCCAGAGAAAATGATCCTCCCGGTTATGGGGGATATTAATAGATATTTTTTCTTCCATTCATCAACCTCACTTTGGAATGTATTCAAAGATTGAATGAAAATAATTTTTTGCTGAGAAATCTGATTTTCTAGCTCAAGAATTTCCTTTCTTTTTTCGTTTTGCTGGTCTTCATTGCTTATGATGAGCGCCATAACTTGAGGTAGGGTTATTTTCTTCCCCAGCAACTTACTGGATTCGATACGATAATCAAATGCAGAGATTATACTATCATTTTTCAATTTTTCATTTGAAGAGAAAGTTTGTTCAGCTAAAATTAAATCCTGTTCATGTAATTGCTTTTGCTGATGCAAGTTATTATTTAGACGCTGAAGGTTTACCATATCTTTTAACAGCATCTTTTTTTTATGCAGAAAAAAGCCTTTAGATAAATAGTTTTTATATAAAACCAAACTTTGAATAAACAATTCATAATGCCCTTGCAATTCACCCAGTATTGCATTTTTTTCCTCTGCTTCTGGAATTGGAAAGGATAGTGAGTCAATCTTATTGTTTAGTAAGAGAACATGAAACGAATCCAATTGATCTGAAAGATAAATTATCGCATCAGCATCAGCTGTACTTTCCATATATGCAATAATCTGCCCTTTTCTAACAATATCACCTTCTTTAACAAATAGCTTTTTAAGTTGTGCATCTAACTTAGAAATAATGGGTTTAGGAACATTAATAGAAGTCAGCTTTGCTTTAGCCTCTACTATGTCAGGATATTGAATAAACCAGGTTGCAACTGTTATTAAGATTAAAATAAATAAAAATATAGTGACGCCCCATCTAATTAAAAAACCCGGCCTGCTTGATATCAATTCTTTTACAGCTATTCCTTTTTCAAAAAGCCTATTTTGCACTTCCGATTCATTGGAAAGGCCTTTTATTGCTTCAATATCGTTATTTAATTCAGGCATTACAATCAATTACCTAACTCTAGTTGGTTTTTTACCAGTTCATAATATTTCCCACGTCGCAGGGTTAACTCTTCATGAATACCTTGTTCAATAATTTCACCATCATCCAACACAATGATACTATCCGCATTTTTAACTGTGCTCAACCTGTGCGCAACAATCACAACCGTTTTACCATTAAAAAAAAATTTTAGATTTTCCATTATCGACTTTTCGTTGTTAGCATCCAGTGAGTTCGTTGCCTCATCAAAAAAAAGATATTTGGAGTCTTTATAAACAGCCCTTGCAATCAATAAACGCTGTTTCTGTCCTGTACTAATGCCATTGCCTTCTGCACCAATTTTTGTATTAAAACCCAGCGGCATACTTTCAATAAAAGAAAGGATGTTGGCTACCGCACATGCATGTACTAAATTCTTCTGGTTAACTATTTCATCGGCCACCGCTATATTTCTTGCAATAGTATCATTGAAAATATATCCCTCCTGCATCACGCTGGCACAATTTGATCTCCAAAAGCCAGGGCTCAAATACCGCAAAGAAACACCTTTTGAATGCTCTGTGTTATCATGACTGGATGCCACAGGGCTAGCAGTACCAATTCTTATATTACCCTTATAATTTTCATAAAATTTCAACAATAGCTTCAATAAGGTTGTTTTGCCGCTCCCGCTGCCACCTACTATGGCGGTAATTTTACCCTCTGGGATCGTGAAATTTATATTTTTCAAAACTGGCTCATTGCCTGCACCCGGGTATGTAAAAAAAAGGTTCGTGAATGTTATAGATTTACTTTCTGGAAGGTATTTTAAAAAAGGCTTATCCAAGGGTTCTTCATCGTGCAATTGATGAATTTCATTTAAACGTTCTAAAGAGATTTTTGCATCTTGGGCAAGTTGTGCAAAATTAATAAGTTGCTCAACCGGACTATTAAGCTGACCAATAATGTATTGAACAGCGAGCATAGCCCCGAGAGTTAACTGCCCATTCAATACGGCAGTTGCAACAAAAAAAGTTATAAGAATATTTTTCCCTTCATTTATAAAAAAGGCTCCTGCCTGCTGATATTGATTTAATGATAGGCTTTTAAATGATAATTTAAACAATGATGCCTGGTAGCCTTCCCATTCCCAGCGGTGAAGCTGTTCTGCCCCATTAAGCTTTATCTCCTGCATACCGTATATCAATTGCATGGTAGCTGAATTTTCTTTTATAGCAACAGCAAACCGCTTAAAATCAAGACTGCGTCGCTGTTTAAGGAATAATTTAATCCAAAGAAAATAGAGAATGCTTCCAACTGCGAAAATAAAAAAAACTGTATTATTGTAAAATAACAATACAATTGAGAATATAATAAGGTTGATCACAGAAAAAATTACATTCAACGTTGAGCCAGTTAAAAATGTCTCAATCCTTCTATGATCCTCTATTCGTTGCATAATGTCTCCAGTCATTTTCGTATCGAAAAAACTTAGTGGCAGTCGCATCAGTTTTATCCAGAAATCAGATAGAATTGAAATGTTAACCCTTATACTAATAAAAAGTAAAATTCTATTCCTGATAAATTCGACTACAGTTCTTCCTAAAAAAAGCATGAATTGCGCAATAAGAATTATATAAATAAACTGGATATCGTGCGTATTAATACCCGTATCTACCATTGCCTGAGTTAAAAACGGAATTATTAGCTGAAGCAAGCTCCCTACTAATAATGCTAACAGAAGTTGGGTTATGTACTGTTTATAAGAAAACAAATATTTAAGAAGCATTGCCCATCCTAGCTTTATATCTCTTTCATTTTCCTGCTCATGAAATGCCGGAGTTGGTTCGACTAGTAATGCAATTCCCATAGTCTCTTCTTGCCCGTCTTTAAGGGAAAACGCATCGCTACTACTTAACCAATTTTCTAAAAATTCTTTCTTAGAAAATTTATAAGACATGCTTTTCTCCGGATCAGCTATTATTATTTGATTTTGTTGGTTAGTCGAAAAAATATTTATTCTATTATTTTTATTTTGAGGTGGAAGCACTACAAAATGATTTTGTCGCCAATGTATAATACAAGGCAATGTTACATCCTTCATTAATTGATCAAAAGTTAGTTTAACTCCTCTAGCCCTAAAACCGATCGCTTCTGCCGCTTCACTAATGCCCAATAATGAAACCCCTTCTTTGCTAAACTTACATAGATTCCGTAAAGTTTCCAGACTGAAATGCTTTCCATGATATTTAGCGACCATACGAAGACAGGTAGGGCCACAATCCATTGTATCATGTTGTTTATAATGAGTAAAAGCCAAAAAATGAACGTTTTAGTATGAATTAAGTGGGATGTAGAAATTCAAATTGCCAGGAACCATTTTTTTAATAATGATATTATTTATTTTTTTTGAATATTCTCTGTGTAATTCCTATCTGCCAGTTCTTTAACAATCTCTTTTGTAATATCAAGTCCAACAAACGGGTCAAGCCAGTAGTGAGCGCCGGGCCTATTAGCTTCAAGAAAATAATATTGATCATCGACCCCATAAATCAAATCAACACTTGTCCATGTTAGTTCAAGTTTTTTATTCAGTAATAGTAGTTTTTCAGTCAACTCGTTGGGAATTTCGACAAGCTCCCATTTAACATTTTCATCATCGTACACCCGCCAATCATTTTTCGCCAGTTCTGAATTCTGAGAATGAATTTTACAAGGATATACTTTATCAAATAAAATAACAACGCGCAATTCATATTGTTTATCAACATATTTTTGGAAGCAGCTCGGACTGCCGGAAAAATTTTCAAAAGATATTTTAGTGATATTTAATGGCACTGGAGGAAAAGAAAAAGGTGGCGTAGAAAACTCTCTAATGAGCAATCTGTTGCCATTTTCTCTTGCAAATTCCTGAAGGTCTTCCAGTGAGTTTGTAAAAAGTATGGGGGCAACCTTCAGACCGACTGATTTTGCCAATTGATATTCACCGATTTTATTTTGCCACTCTTGTGAACCGTTCATTGGTACCCCGGGTATCCAAGCGACTTCTTCTTTCAATAGTAATGGCAATTCTCGTAAAAATTGGACCCACCTTTTTTTATACATAAAACTATTCCTCCCCTTTGTAGCCGGGATATGATTAAAATCGAATAGTGGTTTAATCATTTTAGGTGGGTTCCAAATAACGGCGCTAACGTCGTCAAGATTTAAAACAAGTTCTTGGATCGTAAGCAACTTTACCTGGATATCATTTTCAATTCTAATACTAATTTTTCCTTGTGCAATAAGTTGGGTGTATTCTAGGAAGAAATACTTAATACCCGCATTTTCTAAATGGTCAATAAGTCCGTAACTTAAATTCCCACATGCGAAAATAAGCACAACTTTTTGTCTTTCAGTTGAAGGAGCATAATTGCTTATACAGGCATAATTAACGGATTCCTTTTCCCTTTCAATAATATCCTTTAGTTTTTTGATCTTTTCCGGATTGTGCGGCTTCCATTTCCAATTTTCAGGTTCATGTTTGTTTTTAACCTGTTTGAAAAGATATTCATTTACTTTACCAGAGATTTCTTTCAGTCCAAAAACACGTTTCATAATTATATTCTTTCGGATTACATAATTTTTTTTGTTACATTTAAAGATAGCAATATTTGATAAATTTATTTTTTATTTAAAAAAAATTGAACCCATATTTTAAAAATCACCTTGAAATTATCTATTCCTAATACAATAAAAATATTGAGCTAGTTAATGCTATATTTTATGAAAACTCATGCAGATTTTGTTACGATATGGATTTTAAAGTTTTTAAAAATTAATTTTAATGAAACAAACCTTTTAGAATCTTTAAAAAACCGACCTGGTTTTCCTTCACTATTTTCTGTAAAAGAAACCTTTAATGAACTTTCACTTGATACTGCAGCTTATCAGCTTGATTTAACAGAAATAGATAATATTGAATTTCCTGTTATTGCGCATTTATTTGATGAAGCAGACAAACTCGTCATTCTAACAGGTTACGATGACCAAAGCAAGATTGTTAGCTATGAAATTTTTAATAATAATTTAGTTGAAGAACATGTAGATCAATTCAAGCTTAAATGGTCCGGTGTGATTTTAAACGTTACCCGAAATAAATTTTCAGGTGAAAAGAACTATCTGTTAAATAGATTATGGCTGCAAAAAAAAAAGTTTTTTGTTTTATTTGCTGGTATTGCTTTTTTATCCGGTTTTTATTATTTACAGCAGTCAGGGATCCCTGTATGGATTGCGCTTATTACATCGATCAATTTGATAGGATTAGCTATTTCATGGATGCTTTACCTAATGGAAAGTTTACCTGGCACAGATATCTATTCGAGGATCTGCAGAATAAACAACCTATTTGATTGTAGTAAAGTTCTGGAATCAGGAAAAGGGAATTTTACTAAAACCACAACTCTTGCAGAAGTATCGGTTATATATTTCACGTTTTCATTGTTTTTAATCCTTCTTTCATCTGCACGGCCAATCGTTTACCAAAACCTTTATATATTATTAACGATTAATTTTTTTGGCATTCCTGCTGTGCTCTATTCTTTGTATCTACAGGCATTTAAAATAAAGTCTTTTTGTATTTTTTGTTTAAGCATTACCTTGCTGTTTCTACTTGGATTTGCGTTAATGTTACTTAATTCTTCAACTCTTAAATTTTCATTCACTTCCACTTTTAATTCTCCTCTTTTTTTCTCTACAGGCATTACACTCCTTAGTTTGATTTTGGGAAATCAATTAAAATTAATCTGGGCAAGAAAAAACGATTCAAATGAAGAATTTAAAGATGAAATGATTTCTATCCCTGGTTTTTTTAGGCTAGCAGTTGATAATCAAAAACCTGTTGCCTTCAATGTATTGCCAGAAAAGATAGAATGTGGCAACCCGCATTCAGAAAATATCATAACGCTCGTAGTAAACCCGGACTGTTTTCATTGCAAAACAGTTGCGTTTGAAATTGATAAAGTCCTTGCTGATAACAAAGTAAAATTAAATTTTTTATTATTTATGACAGAAGAAGTAAGTACATATATCATAGCAATTTCCATAGAACAGGGTAATGAGGCTGCTTGGAAAGCCTATCTCGACTATGCATTTATTGGTTTTGAAACTTTGAAAAAAAAATATTGCATAAATAAAGAGTCACTCCCTCACTCACTGAAAATTTATAAATCCATTCAAGATTGGTGTGATGGAATGAAAATAGATTCTACACCCCAGATTTATCTTAATCAAAGAAAAATTCCGTTTTTTATACAAAATATTGACGGCCTCTCAACCCATATATTAAACTATTACAGTTGAAAGTTTCAAAAAAGAAATAAAAAAGTGGAAAGGGAATCTTTCCACTTTTCTCTTACTGACTTAAAATTATTCAGTGTCAGTTGTACCTCCACCAGAAGCCGCTTCGCTGGTGCAGTCTTTACCATCACCACCAGTCGGACATCTAGGGCAATCAGTTGTTGGCTGAAGCACGCAGTCAGTTCCTCCACCTGGAGCAACTTTACCACCAAAGATTTTTTGCAATTCCTGGTCGGATAACATCTTCACTTTTTTTGTTTCCATAATGTGTTTTTTAAGAAATTATGTAAATAAAATACTCATATAAATATAGGAATAAGTATTTTTAAAAAAAATATTTATTTTTACCTATATGTATCTTAGGGCTATATACACAATGCTATTTGTGTTTTTTTCATTGGCACTTTTTGCCCAAGATAGTACTAGGATACTAACTAACTTGAAAATAAATTCTTTATTAAGTAAGATCTATGATAACTCAATTGTTCCGAAGGAAAAGGATGAATTAAAGCAATTGACATATTTAATACAGAATAACGGCTTTACGCTTGAAGAGATATCGCATGATTACCAAAATTCATTGTTGGATATAGAGAAATCATTATCCATATGGATAGCCATGAAAGACACTCTTAATGAAGCTAACAACAGAAAATTTCGGGGGTACCTTTTGGGGCATTTAAAAAGGTTTAGTGAAGCGAAACAAGAGATAAACCAAGCAATTAATTTATTCAAAACAAAAAATCGACTTTTTGGAATTGCGGTTTCGGAATCTGATCTTTCAAAAGTATATGAGATGGAATCAAATTTAGATTCTGCAATCTTCTTTGCAAGTTCCGCATCAAGTTACTGGCGCGACAAAGAGGATACATTTCGAATAATTTCAAATAATATTCAGCTTATGAATTTATTCAATAAAAGTAAGAGGTATATTGAGGCTGAGAAATTACAATTTTTAACAAAGCACATGATCAATGAAAACTTACATTGGCGTCCTTTGATAGACTTCTATTTCGTCTCCGGCCAGTTATTTTCCAATTTACATAAAAAGAAATTGCATCGATTTTACAAGAAGTTGTATACACATAAATTAAAGGAATTGAGAAAAGGAGGAACTACTATTATTTCTTACTATGCGTTAGCGAATTAATATTTGCATCAGAGGTGTCAATTTATTACATATTCCTTCGGTACTGCCCACCAACACTATACAATGCATTTGTTATTTGCCCAAGCGAACAATACCTTACCGTTTCCATCAACTCTTCAAATAAATTTCCATTGTTTACTGCTACTTCCTGCAACTTATCCAGCATTGCTGCACTTTGTTCCTCATGCCTTTTCTTGAAAGCATTTAATGTAGTGATCTGGAATTCTTTTTCTTCTGTTGTGGAACGAATGACCTCGGATGGCAGTATGGTGGGTGAGCCTTTTTTACTTAAAAAACTGTTTACACCAACGATAGGATATTCGCCGGTATGTTTTAGTGTTTCGTAGTATAAACTTTCTTCCTGGATCTTATTGCGCTGGTACATCCGTTCCATGGCACCCAGCACTCCACCTCTTTCTGTAAGCCTGTTGAATTCTGCCAGTACAGCCTGTTCAACCAGGTCCGTTAACTCTTCGATTAAAAAAGATCCCTGGTTCGGATTTTCATTTTTAGCGGTCCCTAATTCACGGTTGATGATTAGTTGTATGGCCATGGCACGGCGAACACTTTCCTCTGTTGGTGTGGTGATCGCCTCATCGTAAGCGTTAGTGTGCAGCGAATTACAATTATCATAGATGGCATACAATGCCTGCAAGGTTGTTCTGATATCATTAAAATCAATTTCCTGTGCGTGCAGGCTTCTTCCGCTGGTTTGAATATGATATTTTAGTTTTTGGCTGCGATCATTTGCTTTGTATTTATTCTTCATTGCCTTGGCCCAAATACGCCTTGCCACACGGCCGATCACGCTGTATTCAGGGTCCATTCCATTACTAAAGAAAAAAGAAAGATTTGGCGCAAAATCATCAATGTTCATTCCACGGCTGAGGTAATATTCAACAAACGTAAATCCATTTGAAAGTGTGAATGCAAGTTGTGAAATCGGGTTGGCACCAGCTTCTGCAATATGATAACCGCTGATACTTACGCTATAAAAATTTTGAACATTCTTGTCAATAAAATATTGCTGTACATCCCCCATTAATTTTAAGGCAAACTCGGTGGAAAATATACAGGTATTCTGTGCCTGGTCCTCTTTTAAAATATCAGCTTGTACAGTTCCCCTAACTGTAGAAAGTGCCCTGGCTTTTATTTTTTCATAAACATCTGCAGGTAAAACATCTTTTCCACTTAATCCAAGCAAGCGCAGTCCAAGGCCATCATTGCCTTCAGGCAAGCCGCCTTTAAATTCACTTTTTAGCGGAACAATGGGTGTGCCGTCAATTCCAATATATCTGGGTAAAATGTTGATGTCATACTTCGATCCAATGATCCTGTTTACCTCATCTTGCAGGTTACTTTCTATAATGTACTTTTCACATTGCTGGTCGATAGCAGCATTCATAAAAAATGCAAGTAATATTGGTGCCGGCCCGTTGATGGTCATACTAACGGAGGTCTTCGGATCGCAAAGATCGAAACCGCTGTATAATTTTTTTGCATCATCTACAGTTGCAATGCTTACACCGCTGTTACCAACCTAGCCATAAATATCAGGGCGGGGTGCTGGATCTTCACCATAAAGGGTAACACTGTCAAATGCAGTGCTCAGGCGCTTTGCGGGCTGGCCAACACTTACATAATGGAAACGTTTGTTTGTTCTTTCAGGGCCACCTTCACCGGCAAACATTCGTGTGGGGTCTTCGCCTTCACGCTTCAATGGAAATACACCTGCCGTGAACGGATACTCGCCAGGAACATTTTCCTGCAACTGCCATTTTAATATGTCGCCCCAATCGCTGTATTTTGGTAAATAAACTTTTGATATAACAGTACCTGATAAACTTTTATAAGTAAGTGGTTGTTTGATAACTTTATCACGCACCTGGAATTCATAAAATTCCTTTTTATAACGTTCCTGCACAGACGCCCAGTTGGCCAATAATTTTTTAGAATTAGCATCAAGATTGTTTTCGAGTTCAGCGATCTTTCTATTGAGTTCTTCTACCGGCCCGGTTTTTAAAATTTCTGCTGCACCTTTCAATTTATAAAGGTCTCTTGCAATACCAGCCTGCTCAATCACGTGATTGTCATAATCGGTAATCGCCTCAGCAATCTCAGCCAGATAGCGTACTCTCTTAGGCGGTATGATCATCGACTGGCTGGCGGTTTCCTTTGTATGAGCATGCAATTCTACCGCCCCATGAAAGGTAACATTTGTTTTTTCAGCCACTTTTTTCATCAGCCTTTCAAACAATTCGTTTACACCGGCATCATTGAATTGCGCCGCGATGGTTCCGATAACAGGAAGCTCTTCATCTTTCGCATCCCATAATGTATGACTGCGTTTATACTGCTTCCGCACATCATGCAATGCGTCCAATGCACCGGCCTTGTCAAATTTATTGAGACAAATAACATCTGCGTAATCGATCATATTGATCTTCTCCAGTTGAGAAGGAGCGCCATATTCTGGCGTCATTACATACATGCTTATATCGCAATAATCAAGAATAGATGCATCACTTTGGCCCACGCCTGCACTTTCTAAAATAATAAAATCGTAAGCAGCCTCTTTACAAATATCAATCGCTTCCTGTACATATTTACTAAGTGCTTTATCACTTTCCCTGGTAGCAAGGCTGCGCATGTAAGCCCGTGGAGAGGAAATTGCATTCATTCTTATCCTGTCGCCCAATAACGCACCACCGGTTTTCTTCTTGCTGGGATCCACCGAAATTACTGCGATGGTTTTATCTGTATATGTATTCAGGAAACGCCGGACGATCTCATCGGTAACAGAAGATTTGCCGGCCCCACCCGTTCCCGTTATGCCTAATACAGGAGTTAGCCCCCTGACCCCCGAAGGGGGAACCTGAACAGCTACTCTATTAGTTTTCTTTAAAAAATCAACATATGCAGTGTAATCCTCTCCGTTTTCAGCTAGAGTAATCGCCCTCGCAATCCTCCTGATATCCTTCACCTCATCAAGAGGAAGTTTCCCATTCCATTGTGGTGCGGAAATCCCCCCTTCGGGGGATTGGGGGGATTGGCATTGTTTTATTACATCTTCAATCATTCCTTCCAAACCCATTTTCCTTCCATCATCAGGACTATATATCCTCGTTATGCCATACTGGTGTAACTCTTCAATTTCAACTGGTAAAATAGTTCCGCCACCGCCGCCGAAAATTTTGATATGGCCGCAACCGTTCTCATCCAGCAGGTCCTTCATATATTTAAAAAACTCCACGTGGCCACCCTGGTAGCTGGTGATTGCAATACCCTGCACATCTTCTTCAATGGCACATTCAACGATATCGGCCACACTTCTGTTATGCCCAAGGTGAATGATCTCGGCACCCTTGCTTTGCAGGATACGGCGCATTATATTGATTGCAGCATCATGCCCGTCGAACAATGCTGCAGCAGTAACGATCCTAACTTTTTGTGTTGCTGTGAGACTCATTTTGAAAGTTTAATTGTACCTGTGCAGATCGCTTCTGTTGTAAGCCATTAACTGCGCCGCTAAATTACAAATTAAACCTGCAATAACTTGCAGTTCTTAGTCCCTTGACCCCACCGCTGCCCCATTCATCAATTTGCGGATATCGAAAACCAATCCGATCGAAAAATTGAACGGCCTGTAATCGATAAAAGATTCTTCATATAACACGCTGAGGCCAGCCTGCAGTTCGATCCTGAATCCTGGTAATTTCGGAAAACCGAACGATCCAACAAAAGATGGCTCCAGGAAAAAAACTGCATAACGGTTCAGGCTATCAAGGTTATACTCGCGCCTTTCATCGAATGAATAATTTGTCTGGATCTTGCCGAATTTAACCACGCTTCCCCTTGTAGCGATAGTAGCTGCAAATATTTCCCTTGGCGTTCTAAAAGTTATAGATGGTTCGAGAAAAAATTTGGTAATGTTTGTGTTGTAAAAAAGGTCGTATCTGGTCTGGTTAAAATCAACACTGATATCCCTGATCTTTGTTTTTCCGAACCCGGCTCCGCCATAAACCTGGAATAAAAAATGTTCCTTCTTATCGAAGGCCGTAAAGTACCCGGCGCCAAATTCAAAAAGATTGCGATTGTATTTTACAGAACTTTTCTGATAGTTGTTGCCGGTTGAATTAGAATTGGCTTTTTCGGAACGGAGATAATAGTTTGCCTGTACTGCTATATTGTTTGTTACGGCAACGGCTCCCTGCAGGTCAACACCTTGTGCAGAATTCTTTTCATATTCATTCCCATCTTCGTCGGTGGCACTCGATGCCCCGTTGTTGGAATAATAAGCTGCCAGTTTGGAATCTCCCTGTTTGGTAAATATGGGTACGTTATGAGCTGTGGGGCTATACGCATATCTTGGCGTGTCGCAACTTGTGAATGCAATAACAATACAAAGAACTGCAAGAACTGTTTTCATTTTATATCATTTTATAGGTTAAGGTTGCAAAATCTTCAATACTTAATGCTTCTGCCCGTTTACTAAAAATATCATCCTTCAATGCTTCCTGCGTGAACTGGGCCTTCACAGCATTGCGCATGGTTTTACGGCGTTGATTAAACGCAGTTTTTACCAGTACCCAATAATCTCTTTCCGATCGGACATTCAAGGCCGTTTTTCGGCGGGTTAACCGTATTACGCCGCTTGTAACTTTAGGTGGCGGTGTAAAACTAGCTGAATCTACATCAAACAGGTACTCAATATCATAATATGCCTGGATCAAAGCACTCAATACCCCATAAACCTTACTGCCAGGGCTAGCCGCTGCTCTTTTTCCCACTTCCTGTTGAAACATTCCTATCACTACCGGAACCTCATCTTTCCAATCAAGTATCTTAAAAAGTATTTGGGTGGAAATATTGTACGGGAAATTACCGATTACTGTAAAAGGTTCATCAAATGGCTTGTCTATTTCTAAAAAATTTTTATGAATGATCTTATCTTTCAGTTCCGGGTATTTGTTATGAAGCCATTCCACCTTTTCATCATCCAGTTCTACGGCTTTAAAATTAACTCCAGGTATTTTTATGAGTTCTTTTGTTAGTGCCCCGCCTCCCGGGCCAACTTCCAGCAAATTCACAAAATGATTTTCATTCAGTGTCTCAACAATTTTTTGAATAATGGTCTCATCCTTTAAAAAATGCTGGCCCAAAGACTTTTTTAATGTGTACATAATAACAAAAATAGGCAAACAGGGTGGTCAGCACGATTATAGCCACAAAAAAAAGGCCTTCCCCTGGAAAAGGAAGACCTCATAAGTTCAAAACTAGCTGCTTGGGTTTACTGTTTAATGAATTTTTCAGTAGTAACTATCTCGGATTTGCTATTTATTATTTTTAAAAAGTACAGCCCGACTGGCAATGTAGTTATATTTATTTTTATTTCATTGCTGCCCGTTTCTATCATTTTTGTCTGGTCATAAACTGTTCTGCCAGTTGCATCACAAACACGGAGCGTATAATCATCCCGGGTTATATTATTCCTGATCCTGATGGAAAGTTCCCTGCTTACCGGATTTGGGTAGATTGTAGTGATTACATTATTCTTCACCGTTATCTTAATCACATTGCTATAAGAGACGAGACCGCCTTTATCCACTTCTTTTATGCGATAATAATTATTGCCTTCGCGGGGGGTGTAGTCAATCGTGTTGTATGGTGGCGGTGTGGACATAGTTTGAATAGTAGTAAAAACGGTGTTCTTATCATCCATCCTTTGTATTTCAAAATGGTCGTGTTGCTGATCAACATACGCTTCCCAATCTAACCGAACCGCATTATTCATTAATAACTGGGCATTGAAGTTGCCAAATTTTACAGCCAGCGTTGAAATATTGGTTGTCTTAATAAGTTTTAGATCATCAATATTAAAGCCGTCATCCTTATCAAAAGCAAATGCACTTAAATCAGCATCTGAAGTAAATCTAAACCTGAAGTAAACTGTTGGATCTCCTGCATAACTGCTAAGATCAAACAACTCACGTGTCCAGTTCTCTCTTATACCTGTTAACGCAGGTTGTCCACCCAGGGTACCGGCATTGGTTGCATTATCTTCCTGTACTGTATTTGAACCACATATTGCTACCCAACTACTGCTGTCGTGAGAAGCCTGAATCTGCAATTTATCCCGGAAATTTTCTGCCCTGTGCTTGATCCAGAAGCTCAGGTAGGCAGAACTTGCATCGATGAGATCAAGACTGCGTGCATAGGTTACCGTACGTGTGCTGCTTGTTGTATAATTTCCATTAGGGGATTCTGTCATCGAATATGTTCCACCATGTGCAGCGCCATTTGAAAATCCCCATCCGTTCGTCCCTGTTGGATTTGCGACCCAGTTTGAACTGAAGCTTCCTTCCATGTCATCCCCAATTAATGTTAATGGATTGTAGAATTTTGTAACAGTATCATAAGTGGTTATACCACCCGAAACTACTTTCCATGCAAATTTGATGGTTTGCCCACATACAAAAGTGGGGGGCAATGTGTATTGTATGCTATCTTCAAAAACATCATAATAATTTGAAAGCTCTTTAGTAAGCGGGGTGCCAACATATTGCACATTCTGTATTGGGATCAATGAAACCGTTACCGGGTTTTCACCAAGGCCTACTCTTCTCACTTTAAAATTAAAATAACCTGTGTCGGTTGTTATCGCAATATCATTTTTGTCTTCAATATCATAATAAGCACCGGCAGCATATGCTAACTGTAAATTTTGAAAACAATTTTCCTTGCACAGTTGAATGATCTGTGAAACCGGGGCCCAGAAATCACCCCCACCTGCTTCTCCTGTCATACCATAAATTTTTCCTTTGGTGCCTGTTCCAATATCACCCAACAATAACCAGTCTTTAATGCCGCCCGCAACTTCATAGTTAACAGTTTGAGGGCTGTTTCCTGCACGATGACCATTGTATAAACCCATAAGTGCAGGTATGTAAGTATAATAAGCAGAATCTAAATGACTCAATGGCGTATGTAAAGAAGGCCTGCCATATGGCAAAGAATAATAAGGACCATAGCAATGTTGATCAATTGCATTTACAAAATGTTTTGTGTAAACGAAATCACGAAGTGCCTGGGTTTCAGGTTCAGAGAAAGCAGCTGGACCGTAATAAGTATCATCGGTTTTATTGCTTGATCCGCATGAACTGGTTGCTCCCGCACAGTTGCCCCAATCAATACTGTAATTCCGATTCAGGTCAACACCAATATTAGCAGACCCACCACCGGTATTTCGCCTGCTCTTGCGCCAAAGCCCTCCGCCTGTTACAGGATAGGAAGAACTTGAACCACCATAATTGAATGAATACCCATCAGGGTTCAAACAAGGGATCACATAAATCTGCCGGTTGTCCAGGAGTTCTTTCACCCTGTTATCGGAGCTATAGTTTTCTGCCAGGTATTCCATAAAGAAAATAAGGCTTGTACCGCCGATCGCTTCCCGTGCATGCTGCAAACCTGTATATAAAACTTCCGGCTTATTTTCAGCTGCTGCACTGTGAGAAATCTTCACACCTTTTATAGCAATACCATTTGCTGAATTTCCGATTGAATAAACAGTTACGAGGGATGGATATGCAGCGGCCAGGGCATCCATTTCACTCAGCATTTCTGAATACTTAAAATACCCCGGGTTGCCGGCAGCGGCTCCAAGCCTCAAGGTTCCGCCTGTTCCAAAAGAGGAAGGCGTGCTGATAATGGATCCTATTTTTTGACAGCTTGTACTTTGGAATGCAGCTAAATTTTCTGCAGGAGTAGCATTCTTATTCAATGCTATCGTATAACTAACTACATCATCAATCAATAACTGGAACGGATGGCCAGATTGCCTGAGCCTGTTCATTTCTGCTGTGTTAAGCACCGCAACCACAGCGTTGCCATCATGCTCATAATGATCAAGGTTAAGATTACTGAACACAAAGTTTTTTATACCAACTGAGGTTACAGGTATTCTTACTTTACTGTATTTTTCCTGTGCATGACCACTGAAGATGAACAGTGTGCACGAAAAAAAAAGTAATAAGCATTTTTTGGGATTCATAGTTTTGTTTTGGTTATCCGGGTATTAAATTATTTCATTACAACCAATGTGGTTTCAAATATTTCATCCCCAATTTTCACTCTTACATTGTACATGCCACTACTTAGCTTCTTTACTAAAGCCAGTTCAGTTTCATTTGTACCTTTTGTTAGTTTTATATTTGATTCGTATATGCTTCGGCCGGTATAATCAAGAATATTTACCCGTCCCAAACCGCTTATGGCAGACTCGATTTTTAATGTCGCTTTTGTATTTGCAGGATTGGGAGAAAGGCTGATTGAACTCTCCTTGGTAAAATCAACTTTCTTAACATTGCTATATTCAATAGCTCCGGAATTTTTTAATACTTTGATCCTGTAATAAGATGAAGGAAGTTGCGGCTCAGCATCAATATAAGAATATGTTGCCGGACTACCGCCTCCCGCCGTTGACCTCCTTGTAATTGTCTGCCAGGATATCTCATCATTGCTTCTTTGTAATTCGTATCCGTTGTTGTTATTTTCCTGGTTAAGGTTCCATACAAGGCTAACTTTTTCGCTACTTGTTTTTTGTGCTTTTAAAGTAACATTTTGATCTGGTAAAAGAAGGCTAACCGAAATCATATAATCTTCTATTTCACCATTATCAAAATATCCATTCATATTTGCCGTTGTCATACCAAGATCGGAAGTAGCAATACGTATACGCATAAACGTAGACGTATATGGAGCGAGGGTGCAATTGATTCCACTCCACAGTAATGTTATATTTTGAATAGCTCCACTACTTGGTATTGTAAGTGAGGTTCCTTCTGAGGCCTGGAATGTTCCATTTCCATTGGCATCCACCCAACCTATTACGGTAGCTGTTCTCCCCGTATTATTGAATGCTTTAACCGGCACTGTAAAATTAGAAACACCGGTGGTGATAACCTGTAAGCCAGCTACACCATCTTCTTCCGACCCGTCGCCGGTGGCATTGGCAGAAGTTTTCTTAGCCCATTCGATTCCTGCCTTAAGCGTTCCTAAACAAACACTATCATTTTTTTCATGTGTACCCGGATCAACTGCGGCAGGATCATAGGATGCAGGTGCATCGCCATAATCTGTTTTGGGTTTAAATGCCTCGCCGGCGTCACCCCAGCTACCGGTGATGGCTACCCCCTGGTAACGCATAGTGTATTGCTGGGCTGTGTTTACCGTTCCATTTTCATTATAAGGAACCACTGTACCCGACGAGCTCGAACTTGGCGAACCGCTGTTGTACATCTTTCCTGTCCAGTCAACACTTACCTGTCTTGGCACAAGTGAACTTGGTGAAGGGTTATAATGTACAACCGACCCTGTCAGCATATTCTTATGGTAAAAATCTGTTTGACTCGCAGCGCCATCGAAATCAAACATAACTCCATCATTCATACCTATATCCCCCCAATCATGAAGGCCAATGCCGTTACCATCATCCGCTGGCGTTCCGTACAATTGTTCAACTGTGCTTGCAGCATAGGTTGGCGTGAAATGTATTTTCCATATAATTGACTCACGGCCGGATTTATCATCGCCCATATTTGTTCCTTCAATACCAATGTAAAGGCAATCATCGTAAAATGATGCAGCACCGGATTCAATACCACTTTCAAATGTTGGTATCCCAACTGAATTTATATTGGGAATAAAAACGCCCAGGGTATCCATATCATAATCATACCGGCGCATTGTTTTATCGGTGGACGGAGATGATGTTAAACTATAACTGTAATACACCATATGCCTGTATGGATCATAGGCGAGCGAGTTAATATTGGTATGGCCCGGATCTTTGAACAGGTAGCGTGCGACACCATTGGCGACGTTTACATAATAAATTACATTATTACAAACAGCCAGGAAATAAGATGGCTGGCCTACATAAGGTTTTGAGATATTATAATAATCCATTGGAAAACTGCCAGCTGAACAAGCCGAAACATCAGATATATAAAAGGATCCGTCTTCGCCACCACTTGTACCAGTGGATGAAGTAGTTATCGTAAAGCTTGTAACCGGGCCTGTTATATTCACATTCACCGTACCATTTGCAGCTGGTGCATTGTCGGTATTAGCAACCACTGCAGCGGTTGCCGTAACAGAAGCATTTGGCGTATTATTAGTGCCAATTGTAAGTATGCTGCCTGATAATGTAGATAGTGCAACGTTGGTTCCCAATACAACATTCAATGCGCTCACATTTACTTTCTGGTTTTGATCAATATCAAAAATAGAAAATTTTACATTTTGCACTGCAGTTTGAAAAGTAAAAGTTACAGTACCATTACTCTTGAATCTTAGATTTGCGCCATTTCCATAGGACGCGGTTTGAGCAGTGAAAGTCGTGTCATCTGCAAGGTTATTCCCTGCTGAAAAATTATGTGTTACGCTGATCACCTGTGTGCCAAAAGCAAAGCGTTGTGATTGTGACTGGGCCAGTGTTACGAACCCACTATAATATCCATTGCTTTTCAGGAAGTCAAGGTAATTCCAGTTAAGTGTATCCCGCGTATAACCGGTACCACATTGGGCATTCGTTTGAGTAGAATAACCAACGAAAAGCAGCACTGCAAAAAGGGTTTTTAGAAGTATATTTTTTTTCATATTCCGGATATTAAATTTTAAAAAGGATATCAATATCAGCAAGGTTTATTCACGTTATCCTTTTCAGGGAGCTTTAAATTTCACAAGCTCCCAGAGCAAATTTTCATCAATTTTTAGTCTTGTAACGAAGAGCCTGTGTAAGCTTTTTGAAGGTAAAACAGCAGGTACCAGCTTTCTCATAAAACGGATTTTCGATAAAACATAATATGTATTCTATAGTATAACGACTACATCTCTAAAAAAGTATATGAAGATTTTATTAAAAAAATAAAAACAGTGAGCTAAGTAAGATCACTTCGTAATTATACTTTGATAATAAACGATTAAACGCAATTGATACTCAAAAGTCCCGTTTATACAAGATGTTGTATTTTTACGAAAAGATTCAAATAAATGAGCCCATCTACAGAGCATAAGCCGATCATTGGAGTGAGTTGCGGAGATATTAACGGAATTGGTATAGAACTTATTATAAAAGTAATGAGCGACAACCGCATTTTGGAGATTTGCACGCCGGTCATATTTGCAAATAATAAAGTGATCAACTTTTACAGGAAAAGCCTCCCTGATCTGAACATTAATTTTTCTGCAATAAAAGACGCCTCAAAAGTGAGCCATAAACAAGTAAACGTATATAATTGCTGGGAAGAAGACGTTGCTGTTACACCAGGCCTTTTAAATGATGTTGGAGGTAAATATGCAATAGCGAGCCTTAGCATTGCTGCTGAAGCATTGAAGGCGGGAAAAATCGACGGGCTTGTGACAGCGCCGATCCATAAGAAAAATATCCAGTCGGCCGGTTTCAATTTTACAGGGCATACGCCATATCTTAAAAGTCTTTTTGCTGCTAATGAAGTTGCGATGTTCATGGTTGCAGAAAACATGCGGGTGGCGTTGCTTACGGAACATATAGCATTAAAGGATGTTACCCAGTATGTAACGAAAGAAAATATTATCAGCAAACTGGTGGTGGTAAATAATTCATTGAAGAAAGACTTTGGTATCTCCAAGCCAAAAATTGCTGTATTGGGGCTCAATCCACACGCTGGCGATGAAGGCCTGATTGGTAAAGAAGAGATCGAGATCATTAAGCCGGCAGTGAAAGAAGCAAAACAACAAAAAGATATTTTATGCTTTGGCCCTTATAGCGCAGACGCCTTTTTTGCAAGAGGGCAGCATGAAAAATTTGATGCTGTACTGGCATTATACCACGACCAGGGTTTGATCCCTTTTAAATCACTTGCTATCGGGGAAGGTGTAAACTATACAGCAGGGTTAAACGCAGTAAGAACTTCACCGGATCATGGAGTTGCTTTTGACATTGCAGGCAAGGCCGTTGCAGATGAATCATCATTCAGGGAAGCTATTTTTAAATGCATTGACATACTTAACAACAGGCGTGAGTACGCCAGCCAATATAAAAATCCGCTAAAGAAGATGGGCTCAGCTGTAATAGCCAATGCAGTGGATGAAAAAATTACTGAAGATTAGATTTCTATCACTGGAAAAAAGAATCAGCCACTCCTTTGTTTATTGAGTAACTACTGAATGTAATTTCAGCACGGCCTTTTTTATTTTTCATATCGTTCTTCGGTTTCTTTAGCTCCGTGCCATCATCAAAATCGAAGGTTACCCCTTTGGGTAATTTATAGTCGCGGGTATTGAAAGAAAAAATGATCTTATCAGGTAAACTAAACTCCGCATATTTGCCATAAGTAAATTCCAATTCGTAGGTGCCGTTTTCCTTGGTAGTAGTTTTTGCTTTTTTAATAAGCTTTGTTGTTTCCTCAATATACAAGGTGCTTAAAACAATATCACTGTTATCGTCCTCGGGAAGCAATTTTATAACCCTGACTATCGTGGTGCCGATCTTATCAATTCCTGCATCAAGCACTGTGTATTTATTGTCGCCAATGATCCCCGACATATTGAGATTAACCGCTCCTTTTGGAATAAAAGAAATTCCTTTCTCACTTTTTACTTTCAGGCGATTCGGCTTTTTAAAATACACTTTTACATTCGCAATGGGTACTTTTAAAAAAGCTACGTTTGTTTTCATTCTCCCGGATGCTTCATAATCGTTTACTTTTTCAATTTTTTGTTTTACCGTTTGTAGCAATGCATTTGCGTCCTGGGCATAGAGACTGAAGGAAACCAGAGCCAGCGATATTGAAAAGAAGATCTTTTTCATACTATAATGTTTTCAGCGAATCAATGTCAAATTTCCCTAAGACAGAATATCCTTCTTTTTGAATGCTACAACGGCGGCAGAAAGAAATACAGCTATGTAAGCAAGTAAATTAAACAAACTGTTTCGTACTGCCGGCCAGTTTTCCATGGTGCCTTTCAGGGTTTCTCCGTCTTCGGTTGTATTAATATAAAAGAAACCTTTCCAGCCAACCAGGTAAGAGGTAAATAAATAAGGCTTTGCATATCTATCAATAATGGGAACATTTATATTGGATATTACTGTGCATACAATTACGATACAAACCGTAGTGATGATCGGACCAATAGAGTTATCTGCAAAAACAGAAAGCAGTAATGCAAGTGATGCAATAACCGTTAAGGCAACCGCAGCATAACCAAATGCGGCAAGATACCTCCACATTACATCATCCTTTGTTATTTGTAGTATTTGCGACATGTCTCCCTTTGAACGAAATATGATCATGTCATCCACACCAAAGATCAGCATACTTAAAAACAAGGAAGTAACAGCCATCCATACCAGCAGTAACACAGTAAAAACAACAGATGCAATAAATTTTGCCATAATCACCTGGACCCTGCTCACAGGTTTGGTCAGCATCAGGCGCAACGTACCCATATTGGCTTCACCGGAAATGGCGTCTCCGGCAATCAATGCTATCAAAATTGGAACCTGGACAAGCAGTGTGTTCAAGATAATATAACACATGAAGTAGCCATTGATCGCTTTGCCTTTGTCGAATTGAAAGCTCTCTGTAACATCCTGCGCCATAAAATCGAGGTAGGCTTTTCCATCAGCTTTAAAGGCAAACTGAAAAACAAAAACGATCGCTGTTATCGCTATAAAAGCAATGTAGGTACGTGGCCGCCTGGAAATTTTATATAATTCAATTTGTAATAGGTTCCACATCGGCTTTGTCGTTTTCGTCATTTGTAAGAGATAAAAAATAATCTTCCAGGGAATGGCGGGGCTGTAATGCAATGATACCGATATTCTCCGATGTTAATATTGTTACCAGTTTAGGAATTTCACTCTTATTGATGTCGAGATAAATAAATTTATCGGACGGTTTGGTTGTAGCTGCCCAACCCAGTTCCCGGAGCTTTGTTAGCGCCATGCTTTTATCCGTTGTTTCAAGTAGCACTACGGTATTTGAAGGGTCAAGCATTTCTGAAACAACGCCCTCAACAATCTTCTTTCCTTTATGAATGATGATCATTCGATTTGCGATCAATTCTATTTCACTTAGCAGGTGCGAGGAAACAATAACGGTCTTTCCCATTTCATGGCTGAGCTTTAAGATAAGGTTGCGCATATCAGCGATGCCCTGGGGATCCAGGCCATTCGTTGGCTCGTCAAGTATTAGTAATGCCGGATCGTGCACCAATGCAACGGCAATCCCTAAACGCTGTTTCATTCCCTGGCTGAAGGTTTTTGCTTTGCTGCTGCTCCTGTCGGCCAGGCCAACCATATCCAGCTGATCCATGATCAGTTTGCGGGTAACTTTTATACCGCTCATCTTCGCAAAAATGGCAAGATTGTCATAAGCAGAGAGATATTTGTACAGATCGGGCCGCTCGATGATAGCGCCAACTTTTTGTAATATTTCATGACGGTTTGGAACAAGCGATTTTCCAAAAATCTTAATTTCGCCCGATGAGGGTTTTATTAAAGTAAGCATCATGCGAATGCTGGTGGATTTTCCAGCACCATTCTGTCCAAGGAAACCATAAATATCCCCATCATTCACAGAAAATGAAAGATCATCAACAGCTTTTACTTCATCAAATTGTTTGGAAAGATTATTTACCTCTACGATTACGCCCATGAAAAAATGATATCAGTAAAGGTAGAACGGTTTAGCCCACAAATTGTTTATAAAAACAAAATGTTTTATTTAATACCGGGATTCGTGTAGGATTGAAGGGCCAACACATATTTTTCAAAGGCTTCGATACCTTTTGCTGTGATCCTGCAAACTGTAAGAGGGTATTTCAAACGGAATTGTTTGGTCACGTCCAGGTATTCAGCATCTTTTAGTTTATTGATCTGTACGCTGAGGTTTCCTGCAGTTGAATGTGTTTTTTCTTTTATAAAAGTAAACTCGGCCTCGGGTACACTCATAAGTATATTCATCACGGCCAACCGTAATTGTGAGTGTAATATAGGATCGAGTTCTTTAAATTCCATTTGGGTTTGAATAATCTTTTATGGCGGCTTTATTTTCTACTGTCAAGCCTGAGCCTGCCTATCGGCAGGCTCACCTGACAATACGTTTATTTACACTGTTCTAAAAAATACAATGTTGCTGCTTTGCCCCAGTTAGGGTCGAGTTCAGTTTTCGGGTTAAAGCTGTCAAACATACCGAGGGCTTTTTCAAACAATTCTTTTGCAGGAGTTTTTCCACCTCCGAATGCTTCAGGTGTGTAAAATTTTGCCTGCCCTTCCAAATAAACGGGACGTGGATTGGTTGGGTCCAGTTCTTTTGAACTCGCTATGTTGTCTGAAGATGCCTGGCCATACTGCTGCCATCTCGATTGGGGATCTACCATCATGTGCGCAGATGCGATCATACTCCTGATAACATGTGTTTCAGAATTCGGCTTTCCTGCAAGTGTTTCTGCTTTGATGATTAATGTCTCTGCATTATCGGCTATTGCATCCTTTTTTGAATTCTCTTTTTCTACAAATGCACTCATAACCGTGCAGTAGGCCGCATAATAATAAGGAAGCCATTGGGTTTTTTCTGCATCGGCTATTCTTGTAAAACCATTGGCAAGCTCGGTCAGTGTCCCATTTTTCAATGCAGAGTCAAGCAAAGCAATATTCTTTTGCATCGCAGCCGTGTATTTTTCACTCTGTGCAAATAAAAAATTACTGAAAGAGATAAGTGTGATAAACAAAAGCGCTTTTTTCATTTTGATGATTTTTTAAAAATTAAATACAGTTTATAAATTATTGTTGATAGCGTCTTCGGTCCTGTCTATTCCGAGGCTTATGAAACATCCAATGTAAACAAATCTTTTTGAAGGTGGAAGAATGGGCAATTTATGATCAACGATGGTACCATAATTATATCCATAAACCTGCTTTTGCCCAAGCACATTTGAAACAGATAACACCAGTACGGTGAATGCTTTTGCTTTTTTCTTCCCGAGGTTTGGAAGATAGTTAAGGCTAAAACCAAGCGCATTGTAATTGATCGTACGGCCAAGATCATTTACATAGTATTTGTCCTGTACATCATCATGTTTAATTTGATAGTATGGCCTGCCGGTTGCAAATGTATAAGTGGCATTAAAACCTGTTTTCCATGGCACAACAAATTTTTTCAATACCAGCGAGGCAGTGTGGGTGGCAGCAAAATTCGGTTGCATCTCATTCGGGAAATTTAAAAAATCCCTCTTTGTATCCAGGTATGAATAAGAAACCCAATAGTCCAGGTTCTTAATGGTTTTTTTATCCCGCCAGAAAAATTCCACTCCCCTTGCATATCCGAAACCATCATTATTATTAAGTACATCTGTGTTTTGAATGGAAGTTGTTTTAAACAGGTTCGAATATTTCTTATAAAATAATTCAGTTCTGAACGTGCGCTTGCTGCTGGTTCTTTGATATTGTAAAATATAATGTGCCGCTCTTGCATAATTGAAATTATTGCTCAAAGAAGACAAATATTTTGTTTCCGGGCTCTGGTAAAAAAGGCCATAGGCAAAAGATGCCTGGCCATTGTCTTTAAATTTGTATGCAAGAGAAACTCTTGGCGCTATATCCCATTTAGCGAGCAGTTTCGAATACTCCGCCCTTCCACCAATCTTTGCTGCAATATTATTTGTGATATAAAAATCAGCCTCTGCAAAAGCGGCGGTAAGGTTTTCTTTTATTGTGTTTATAAATTTTATGTTGCCGCTCGTATAGTTTGATTCTTCTTTACTGTAAAAATGATCGCCACCAAAACGAAATGCATTCAGGCCTTTTAATCTTTTTTCAAGT
>JBDSBG010000165.1:0-7899 GCA_039921685.1 Ferruginibacter sp. | reverse complement strand
GCCGCCGTGCCAAGCGAATTACGGAGATACAGGATCATTTTCTTCCGGTCAATTCCATAGTTGATTGCCTGGCGGATTTTTTTAAACCGTAAGGGTGAAGTTTTAACAAGTTCATTTGCCGTATCGGCAAGTATCCCTAAATATTCTACGTTTAGGTAGGCGTGTTTTTCAAGTCCAAGCTTCCCCTCCCACTCCTTTTTAAGATGACCCGTTTTTGTAAGTATCTCATCTTTGAAAGATGGATCAATATCATTGATAAAATCAAGGCGCTGTTGCTGGAATTCCAAAAACTCCGTGGCTTTACTATCATAAAAATTAACTTTGATACCATCTAAATACGGTAACGGGTGGCCGCTGCTGTCTTTCTCAAAATAATGATCGTTCTTTTTCAGCACAAGTGCCTGCCCTTCTTCCCAGGCTGTAAATGCAAACGGGCCTGTACCTACCGGGTGTCGCCTGAAATCCGCAGCATATCTTTCTACCGCCTCTTTTGCAACAATGGAACAATACTGCATACTCAATATTCCCAACAATGGCTGAAAGGGTTTCACCAACTTTATCATGAAAGTAGAATCATTGATAGCAGAAAAAGGGAGCTGGCTATCTATCCTGCGGTTGAAGATCCATGCACCCGGGCTGGCTGTTCCGGGATCAATTATCCTGTTGAAACTGTACACAACATCTGTGGCATTTAATTTTCTTCCACGCCCGTTTGTAAAAGCAACATCATCATGAAAAAAAACATCATCCCTTAAATGAAATACAATGCTCCGCTTATCGTTTGAAAATTCCCAGCTTTTTGCCAGGCTGGGTTTAATCTCCATATCCTCATCCACTTCAACCAACGTACTGTATAGCTGGTGGATGGCCCACATCACTGACTGGTTCTTTGCAAATGCAGGATCCAGGGATGCAATGCCTTCAGCCTGGTTATAACGGAATATCTTTTTATCCGGGTGGTCATGATTCGTACAGGAACATAAAACAATTGAAAGTGCAAAAGAGAGTATGCTGATGATGAATTTTGGATTAAGCATGTTGTTGCGATTTGCAGTAAGCTACAAGTGTGTCTTTCCTTTTAAATTTATCACTGAACCGGAAACTTGCAATCTCAAGTTAATAAAACTATGATCAATGCAGTTTACAAAATACAGCATCAACCAAAACCAGGACGGCAGGATGATGGCTAATATCGTTCAGCTTCATCAGCCACTCATAAATTTGCGCCATCGTTTTTATTAATTACATTTATATTTATAGATTACTATTGTCCCGTTAATGCTTCAATTCCTTATCAGGCTTGCATGACCTCACCCCAACCCCTCTCCGAAGGAGAGGGGCTAGAACCTGCTACTGTAAAGGATTCCGTTGACTGATGCAAAGTTCACCCGGACAACCTTATTTATAGACCTAAAATTGTGAATCAGCCCGATGATTATTAAACTCAAATCAAACCAGCTCGTTGCCCTTTTCATTTGCCAGTTTATGATTGCAGCCTCTTTTGCACAAGGCAAGATGCAGCCTGCGCTTACACTTGCAGATACTTTACGTGGCACAGATGGTCCTTTCAGAAAATTGTGGAACGTATTAAAATATGAAATCACAGTAAAGCCTGATTTCAGCTCCAAAACGATTGAAGGAAAAAACAAAATAACCTTCTTTGACAATGGTGCAAAACTTATGCAGATCGACCTGCAGGACCCGATGCAACTTGATAGTGTAACTGGTGAAAATAAAACTTACCGGTTCAGAAGAGAAGGAAACGTTTACTGGCTTGAGTGGAGGGATACTGCGGCCATGTATAAAATAAAACCTGGCTTCCAATCATTAACCTTTTTCTTTCATGGTAAGCCACGGGAAGCAGTCAACCCACCCTGGGACGGTGGTTGGATATGGAAAAAAGATGCCAATGGAAATCCCTGGATGAGCGTTGCCTGCCAGGGGCTGGGTGCAAGTGTTTGGTATCCATGTAAAGATATCCAAAGCGATGAACCCGATAGTGGTGCCATTCAGCACATAATCGTTCCCGATAGTCTTGTAGCAGTAGGTAATGGTCGTATGACGGATAAAAGATCATTGAATGATGGCAATACAATCTTTACGTGGGAGGTAAAAGCGCCGATCAATAATTATTGTATCATTCCTTATATTGGAAAGTACACTCATTTTGCTGAAGTGTACAAAGGAGAAAAAGGCAGGCTCGATATGAACTATTGGGTGTTGGATTACAATCTTGAAAAAGCAAAAAAGCAATTCAGGGACGCTCCCCGTATGATGAAGGCCTTTGAATATTGGTTTGGCCCATACCCATTTTATGAGGACGGTTATAAACTGGTTCAATCACCACACCTTGGCATGGAACATCAAAGTGCTACAGCATACGGCAACGGGTTTCAAAATGGATACCTGGGTAGAGATCTTTCCGGCAGCGGTTGGGGGCTGAAATGGGATTTTATCATTGTACACGAAAGCGGCCATGAATGGTTTGCCAATAACATCACCAGCAATGATATTGCTGATATGTGGATACATGAATCCTTTACCAATTACAGTGAGACTTTATTCACGGGTTTTTATTATGGAAAAGAAGCAGGAAACGACTACCTAATTGGCTCAAGAATTAATATCGCCAATGACGTACCTGTTATCGGCCCTTATGGGGTAAACAAGGAAGGCAGCGGGGATATGTACTGCAAAGGTGGTAATATGATTCATATCATTAGGCAACTGATCAATGATGACAAACAATTCAGGGAGATTTTACGGGGCCTCAATAAAACATTCTATCAGCAAACGGTTACAACCAAACAAGTAGAGGATTATATAAGTCTAAAAGCCAGGAAGGATTTTTCAAAGATCTTTGATCAATATCTAAGGACAACGAACATTCCAGTACTTGAATATAAAATTCTAAACCACAACGTCTCTTACAGGTGGGCAAATACCGTCTCCGGCTTTAATATGCCCATAAAAGTTTCCTTTGGCAAAAAGGGCGGAAAACCACAATGGATCAGCCCCACGGGCGAATGGCAAACAAAGGCAATGGCAGATTGGTTTGATGGTAAAACATTTATCCCGGACAGGAACTTTTTTATCAGGTTGAAATCGGTTGAGTAACCCTTTCATAGCAAGTAAGTGAGATTATCCCAACGATTATTGAGTCTATGAGCAATTAATTCCTTTTTTTAATACATCCAGGGAACCCATCAAATGCAATTGCAAACATGAGCATCAATGCTGTAGCAATCAACGCCTTTGATTAGGTGAGAAAACGTTTGTTTTCGGACTCCAGTCTGTGATGCGGGATGCGGGATGCGGGATGCGGCGAATGAATGTTGTGGCATCTGTGCCTGGTCATATAGATAAAATTGCATTAATCCTCCTTTCAACCTAGGTCAACTAATAAATTCTCGAAACACCGCCCTCATTGAAGCAACAGACTACGAAAACTTTGGGGCCCTGGTCGATGTGGAAAACAACCCCTTTACCTGAGCTGATTGTTCACGATATTTGTAAACTAATTCTTAAATTAACCGCTAAAAATAGTTCTCCGGCAAGCCTATGAAATTTTCTCATTTACATGTTCACACACAATATTCTTTGCTTGATGGAGCAGCTTCTATAAAAAACCTATATAAAAAAGCGATAGCAGATGGTATGCCTGCCCTTGCGATCAGTGATCACGGAAACATGTTTGGTGCATTTGAATTTGTAAAAGAAGCTTATAATAACCTTGATGCAAATGGCAAACCAATGGTAAAACCCATTGTAGGCTGTGAATTTTATATAACGCAGGACCGTAACCGCAAAACTTTCAGCAAGGATGAAAAAGATCCAAGGCATCACCAGATCCTGCTGGCAAAAAATGAAGAAGGATACAAGAACCTGGTGAAGCTTACTTCGCTTGGATACATTGAAGGCTTGTACAGCAAATACCCACGTATCGATAAAGAACTTATTCACAAATATCATAAAGGCCTCATCGCAACAACCTGTTGCCTTGGCGCATTGGTTCCGCAAACCATTTTAAAAAAGGGAGAAGCCGAGGGAGAAAATGAATTCAAATGGTGGTTGAATATTTTCCAGGAAGATTACTATGTTGAGCTACAACGGCACGGGCTACCCGAACAGGAAAAAGTTAACCTGTCACTTTTAAAGTTTGCTAAAAAATACAATGTAAAAGTGATCGCTTCCAATGATTCGCATTATGTGGATCAACAGGATTTTAATGCGCATGATATCCTGTTATGCATCAACACAGGTGAAAAACAAAGCACTCCTGCCCTTCGTGAATTCAGCGATGATGATGTAATGACAAAGAACAAACGCTTCGCATTTCCCAATGACCAGTTCTTTCTGAAGACAACGGAAGAAATGACAAAGGTTTTTCATGATATACCCGAAGCAATTGATAACACCAATGAAGTCGTGGATAAGATCGACCTCCTGAATTTAAAACGGGAGATACTGCTCCCCTTCTTTGAGGTGCCGGCAAATTTCAAATCGCAGGATGATTACCTGGAACACCTTACCTGGTCGGGTGCAAAAGAAAGATATAAAATATTAACAGCAGAAAGCGAAGAGAGGTTGCAATTCGAATTGGGCATCATCCGGAAAATGGGTTTTGCCGGTTACTTTTTAATTGTAAGTGATTTCATCAAAGCAGGAAGGGATATGGGCGTATTCATTGGGCCGGGCCGTGGTTCTGCCGCAGGAAGTGCAGTTGCATATTGCATCGGAATCACCAACATAGACCCTATAAAATATAATTTGCTTTTTGAAAGGTTTTTAAACCCGGAACGTAAGTCAATGCCGGATATTGATACAGACTTTGATGATGAAGGGCGGCAAAAAGTATTGAACTATGTGGTACAGAAATATGGCAAGAACCAGGTAGCACAAATCATTACTTATGGTACCATGGCTGCTAAATCAAGTATCGCCGATGTTGCAAGGGTAATGGATCTTCCGATTGCTGAAAGCAGGGCAATATCTAAACTGGTTCCCGAAAAACCAGGCATTAATTTGAAAAGACTCCTGCATGCACCGCTTACCGTTAAAGAGGCCAAAAATGGCGAAAAGTCATTAGAAGAAAAAGAACAGCTACAGGGCGAAGACATTGAGAATGCAAAAAAACTGCGTGAACTTTATGCAGGCAATGATCTCAACAGTAAAATACTTCACGAAGCAGAAATACTTGAAGGCTCTGTAAGAAATACCGGCATCCATGCATCTGCCATCATCATTGCGCCAAGGGATCTTACAGAATTATTGCCAGTGGCAACATCAAAAGAATCTGAGCTTTGGTTAACACAGATTGAAGGTGGCTCTATTGAAGAAGCGGGCGTAATTAAAATGGATTTCCTTGGTTTAAAAACATTAAGCATTTTAAAAACAGCGCTTCAACTAATCAGGGAAAATCATGGAATATCAATTGCTATTGATGATATTCCACTGGATGATATACAGGCTTATAAACTTTATCAGCAAGGAGATACAAATGCAACTTTCCAGTTTGAAAGCCCGGGCATGCAAAAATACCTGCGTGAACTGAAGCCGGATAAGTTTGATGACCTTATTGCGATGAACGCCTTGTACCGCCCAGGGCCCATGTCATATATCCCGCAGTTTGTTGCACGTAAACATGGCCGTGAGAAGATCGAATATGATCTTCCCGATATGGAAGAATACCTGAAAGAAACCTATGGGATCACTGTGTACCAGGAACAGGTAATGTTACTCTCACAAAAGCTTGCGGGATTTAGTAAAGGCGATGCGGATGTACTGCGTAAAGCAATGGGTAAAAAACAAATTGCTGTTCTCAATAAAATGAAGGCGCAGTTTATCAGCGGTGCTACCGCTAAGGGACACCCGAACGATACCCTTGAAAAAATATGGAAAGACTGGGAAGCATTTGCACAATATGCCTTCAATAAATCCCATTCAACCTGCTATGCTTTTGTTGCGTACCAAACCGCGTATTTAAAAGCTCACTATCCCAGCGAATATATGGCTGCCGTATTGAACCATGCAGGCAGTATCGACAAGATCACCTTTTTCATGGAAGAATGTAAACGCATGGGATTAAAAGTATTGGGTCCGGATATCAACGAATCGCAAAACGGTTTTGCAGTAAATAAGAACGGGGAAATCCGTTTTGGATTCAGCGGGCTAAAAGGTGTAGGTGAAGCTGCTATCGATAATATCATCGAGGAAAAAAATAAACACGGCCATTTTAAAGATATATATGATCTTGTAAAAAGAGTGAACCTGCGTTCGGTGAATAAGAAATCACTGGAAAGCCTTATTTACAGTGGCTCTTTCGACTGCTTTAAGGAGATTCATCGTGCTCAATATTTTTACCAGGCACCAGGTGACGCAGTATCATTGGAAAAAATATTAAAATTTGGTGCCGTATTCCAGGCTCAGTCGGCCAATGCAACCAATACCTTGTTTGGTGACCTGCAGATGCCAGATATCATTCCACCAAAAATTGCTCCCTGCCAGCCATGGCAACTTGTAGAAGAACTCGATTTTGAGAAGGAAGTAACGGGCATGTATATGAGCGGGCACCCGCTTGACAACTTTAAGTTTGAACTGAAGCATTATAATATCACTCCACTCGCCGAATTTAATGAGGTAAAAAATGCGGTGGGTATTGTACCAACCTCAAAACAATTCAGGCTGGCAGGCCTGGTAATAGACGCCCAGCACCGGCTTACTAAAGCGGGAAAAAATTTCGGTGTGTTGCACCTGGAGGACTTTAGTGGAAAAGCAGAATTTATGTTGTGGAGTGAAGATTATGTGAAATATACACAGTACATGGAAAAAGGTACGATTATCATGATGGAGGGTGCGTTCAAACAAAGATACAATGGAGATAATTATGAATTTAAATTGTCGAAATTGCATTTGCTTGAAACAGCCAAGTCATCACTAACAAAGCAGGTTATTATAGATATACCTCCGCAGTTTATAGATGAGGATTTTGTTACATTCATTGATAAGAACGTACAGTCTCATCCGGGAAAAACAACGCTCAAATTTAACATCGCCGACAGCTTGTTAAAAACAAAAATCAGCATGTACACGCTGGAGAAAGGCTTTACCATGAACGACGAAATGGCGATTTTTCTTAATGAAAATAAGAACATAGATGTTAGCGTATTGACAGTATAAATAAAGAATTGCTGACTTTTTGCACCTATTAACAATATGATTGCTCTTGTGGATATGTCAAAAGAGCAAGTTGTTGTGAATGGCTGTAAATTTGTAATTGAGAAGTAGTTGTTTTAATAATAGGAAAATAACCCGCAGATCAACGCGACACGAGCATCATAGTTAAAAAAATTACACTTAAAAAAAATAATATGGCACTAGAATTCACAGACGCAAATTTTCAAACAGAAGTTTTGGACTCAGATAAATTGTCAGTAATAGATTTTTGGGCAGAATGGTGTGGGCCATGCCGGGCAATCGGACCAGTTATTGAAGAATTGTCAAAAGAATATGATGGCAAAGTAAAGATCGGGAAAGTAAATGTGGATCACAATCCACAGGTTTCCATGAATTACGGAATCACAAGCATCCCGGCGATTTTGTTTGTAAAGAATGGCCAGGTGGTTGACAAATTAGTAGGTGCACAACCAAAAGCTAATTTTGTAAAAAAGATTGAAGCACTTAAATAATCATCGTTGGTTACATAAAAAAAACTCCGTCTTATGATGGAGTTTTTTTATAATTGAATCATCAGTTCCAGGTTTCATTCATGATCACCTGACTTCATCACTGGGACACCCAAAATCAGAGACCAAATAAGCTAATTAAATTTTTTTGATCTTCGTTTAGGATTAATGTTTTTGTTATCTTCTCCTTTGTAGTTGGAGTAGTAAGGGTGAT
>JBDSBG010000164.1:0-5590 GCA_039921685.1 Ferruginibacter sp. | reverse complement strand
TAAACAAACCCTGTCGGTTGATGAACTTAAAAAGAACTATGCACAACTGGCGGCATTCATTAAGAACGGATATGCTGCTTACCGGATCACTTATAATACAAAGAACGAAAACGGGGGCGATGTGATTGCCTCGGGTGCGCTCTTTGTACCCGATGCTAATGGATCATTACCTTTACTTAGCTACAATCATGGAACCTTATTTCCTTCAAAAGAAAAATTTGCCCCTTCCTATTTACAGTCAGGTTCCGAACTGAATATCGGAAAAATGTTTGCCGGTACTGGTTATATTGTTGCAATGGCTGATTATATCGGTTATGGATCAACGAAGACGGAAACACATCCATATGGCGTATATAGCTTGATAGCAGGTGCTTCTATTGACATGTTATATGCGGTGCAGGAATTTTGTAAGCAACAGCAGATACAACTTTCCGGAAAGAATTTTTTTAGCGGCTGGAGCGAAGGAGCTGCAGTTGCCTTAGCTGCAGTAAAGAAACTTGAGGAAGACAAAAGCATGATTGTACCAGCGGCCACAGTTTTAAATGCGGGGCCTTATTACTCAAGTAATTTCGTAACTCATATTTTTGATGCGAAGGAAGAACTCAAATATATTAACAGTTATGCATGGGTGCTTAGTACTTACAACCGGTTGTACAAAATAAACAAGCCCATGGATTATTATTTTAAAGCGCCGGTGGCTGTCGAATTAAAGGAAAACCCCGAAGCCCGGATCACCCACGATCCTCAGGAGTTATTTACTGATGAGTTTCGTAACAACTATCAATCTGGAAAAGATTCACTATTGCAGCAGGCTATGAATGAAAATGATCTTTGGAATTGGAAGCCCAAATCCAAGATCGTATTCTGTCATGGTGACCAGGATGATTATGTTCCGCTATTCAATTCGGAGAAAGCTTACAATGAAATGCTTTTAAAAGGTGCTGATGTTTCACTGAAATTGTTTAAGGGGCAGAATCATGTTAGTGGGGTGTATGGCTTTTTAATGGAAGCTTACAGAACATTCGAAGCAGAAAAGTGAACCAGGTAATATGACAGCAGCCACTGGAATGTATTGATTAAAAAAATCGACTACACAGCATCTTTTTATTAAACAAAATAAATAGCTAAGGTGAAATGCTGTAGATAAAAACCAAACAGGGTTAGCAGAGGCCAACCATTTAGTTCTCCTCATGCCGCGATATCCAGCACCCCAGCCCGTTCTCGCATTTCCCTAATGTACCTTTAATTTATTAGCAGTACCCGAAAGCTGCATTAATATTCTGCCATAATTTTTGTTTTCTTAAAAAAAATATTACTTTTGTTTTATTAATTCCCCCAACCAGCTAATTCTATAGACCATTTATCCTCTGGAGCAAATCCTTTTCATATCGCTATGTAAGCTCTTAATTAATTTATTAAACTAAAATGGTTTTATGAAAAAAATCTTTACTCTTCTATTAGTGCTTTCAAGTGTTTATAACCTGCAGGCACAAACGTATTCCACGGGCAAACAAACCCTGACCTTTATTGATAATTCAAGAACTGACAGGCAAATTCCCACAGAAGTATACTACCCTGCAAATACTGCTGGTAATAATGTTCCGATAGCAAGCGGTACTGCCAGATTTCCCGTGGTGGTTTTTGCACATGGTTTCCTGATCAGTACTTCTTCTTATAAATGGTTGGCAGATTCGCTTGTGAAATCCGGATACATCGTAGCATTTCCGACAACTGAAGACGGAATTCTCCCTTCGCATCTAGATTTTGGACTTGATTTAAATTTTTTAAGCAGCCGCATTACCTCTCTAAATGATTCGTCAACATCTTTTTTCTACCAGCGTGTTGTGAAGAGAGCAGCAATTGGTGGTCATTCAATGGGTGGGGGTGCTACTTTTTTAGCTGCCGCTTTGCAGAATTCGGTTATCAAAGCTGTATTCAATTTCGCTGCTGCTGAAACAACTCCGCCAGCATCTGCTGCAGCTTTTTTAGATTTTAAACCAACGTTGATGTTTAGTGGCAGCAGCGATTGTGTAGCACCTGATTCGGTGCAAAATGCGATGTATGACAATATCTTTCTTGCCTGCAAAACCTATATAAATATTAATGGAGGACTTCATTGCCAGTTCGCTAATAATAATTTTATCTGCCAGGCCGGTCAAATTATTGCTGGTTGTGGATTTTCATCAACGAGTACTCAAACAGTGTTGAGCAAAACATCTTCATTGCTTCTCCCGTTCGTTGATTATTATTTAAAGGATTTATGCCTAAGGGGCCAGGAATTTGTAGCAACGTATAACAATATAACCGGGGTTACAAAACGCCGCTCATGTTTTCCATTCCCATCTTGTGGTGTAGTACCTGTGAAGTTGATCAACTTTTCTGGAAAAGTGGATAACAATAAGTCAAACTTATACTGGTCAACTGCTTCAGAAGAGAACTTTGATCATTTTGAAGTTGAAAGAAGTGCCGATGGGGTTAGTTTCAATTATTTGACTTCCGTTAGTCCAAAAACTGCAAATAGCACAGGTGCTTCTTACAACACGATAGATCCTTATCCTTTCGCAGGCGTTAATTTTTACAGGCTAAAAATGGTGGACCGTGATGGCAGCTTTGCCTTCTCAAACATTGTGAAATTGGAAACAGGAAAAAGAGAAATGGCTGTTACGCAATTATATCCTAATCCGGTACAGGACCTGTTGAATGTTCAGTTACAATCAGGAAAAAGACAAATGGTTAGCCTTACGATCTTTGATATTACGGGTAAACAATTACAGGTTAGCAAAATTTCTTTGAATGACGGGATCAATAATACAACTGTAGCCATGACGAATCTTGCGAGAGGAACTTACATGCTTCAATATAAAAATGAAGAAGGAAGCAGTCTTGGCACTTTCAAAGTGGTTAAAAACTAATTGCCTGATAAAATCCTATATTATAAGGCCCTGTTTAAAAAACGGGGCCTTATTCATTCTATTGAACCGGATATTCTCAAATAAGTAATAACCCAGTTTAATTAACTTACTATTCAACACTACTACTAAAATGATTTAGAATGATACAAGACGTCAGCAACAAAGTAGCCTACATAACAGGCGGAAGCAAAGGAATTGGCTATGGCATAGCTAAGGTCCTGTTAGAACAGGGGATGAGAGTAGCCATTAGCAGCAGGACCATCAATGCGGCACAACAAGCAGCAACTTCATTAAGTACCGATACCGAAAAGATTTTAGCAATAGAATCCGATGTTAGCTTGATGAAAGATGAAAGCAATGCTATCCAGTCAGTCTTAGAAAAGTTTGGGCAATTGGATGTATTGATCGCTAATGCTGGAGTGGGTCTTTTTAATTCAATAGACCAACTCACGGAAGTGCAATGGAAGGAAACCATTGATACAAACCTGACTGGTGTGTTCAATACTGTGAAAGCGAGCCTTGATCCGTTGAAAAAAAGTAAGGGTTATATTATCAGCATTGCCAGCCTTGCAGGCGCCAACTTTTTTGAAACAGCATCTGCATATAATGCAAGTAAATTTGGCCTGGTGGGCTTCACACAAGCTATCATGCTTGACCTCAGAAAATATGGCATCAAGGTGACTACTATTATGCCGGGATCGGTTGCTACTAATTTTAATGATCATGTTCCCAATGAAGCAGATGCATGGAAGATCCAACCTGAAGATATCGGGCAAATGGTTCTTGACCTTTTAAAAATGGATCCCAGAACTTTGCCAAGTAAAATAGAAGTCCGCCCCTCAATACCTGGAAAATAGAAGGGTTTTTATTGATAGTTCAGATGGTTGAATTTTTATTTATTTTTCAGTGTATATCTGATGCGTGTTCGCAACTCAGTGAGAAATCATTGAATCAGATCTGACAAATAGTGGAGGTTTTTTTTATTTTAGCATAACCAAATGTGCGGCATCAATCATGGCTCGAGATGAAAAGGAAGGCTTGCAAAGGGCTCGTTCCTTTTTTTCTTTGATTCACCGTTCCGGAATTTTTGTTCATTGGAAAATTTTCCCTCCGTGTGAAACCCTATACTTGCTTTATTGATTTCATTCGGATTTATCAGGAGTGACGTTTTGCCGGTTCTATTTTTTTTCAAATGGTTCATATGTTTAAGTGATGTGATTTAATAGTAAATGCTGAATTGTAAAATGATGTTGAAGTTTCAACCCTTCACTCGTTGAATTTGGAACTCAAAAGAGAGGAATTGTACTGCGGACAAATTCATCATTTGATTTTTCTTTCCTTTAGGTCTATCTAAGCCTTGTTTAGGCTTTCTTTTTATCAAGGGCAACCATGCATATTCCTGCTATTACTGCAATACCTCCTGCATACATCGGCCATGCCACAGATTTATTTTCCTTTTTGTTAATTTCAAGTGGCCCAATATCAGCTACTTTTTTTTCCTGTGTAAAATTGAAGCCGCGGAAGATCAACATAATGATTCCAATGCCTATTAAAACGATTCCAAAAACTTTCATGATCATGATTTTTAAATGTGAAAAAAGAAGGCTTTTAATTGTGAATTAGTTTTTCAATTTTGAGGATAACAGAATCCATGTCAAATGGTTTTTCAATAAAATCATCTGCCAGGTATAGTGAATGTTCCTTTAACAGATCATGTCTTGCCGAACAAAGGATAACGGGGATATTCCTGGTACGAATGTTTTCTTTAATGTCCCTGCAAATAAACCTTCCATCCTCACCGTTCAGATTGATATCAATAATGATTAGCGCCGGAAGTAGTTTATCGAGTTTTTCAAATATTCTTTCTTTGTAGTAAGCAGTCTCACAACTATAACCTTTTCTCTTAAGGCTCCAATTAAATACATCCAAAAAATCGCGGGAATCATCAATGAGTAAGATTTGCGCCATAGGAGATTGAGTTTACAGGTAAAAAGTTTTGCAATCATTATGCCACTAAGAATAAGCCTGTTACTCATGCATAATTGGCATCTCTCTTGCAACTTTGTAGAATTATTTACACATAAAACTCATTCAACAATGGTAAAAAAAATTACTAAATTAAAAAAAAGAAACCCCGAAAAGACAACCCTTATAAAAATTGCCGAAAAAGTTGGTGAGATTGCAGGGAGAATTGCGAACAAGAAAGATCATATGGTTGATATGGCTGCTACTGCTATCGATTCAGTTAAAACAGGAATACAGGGAATTGGGTCAAAGAAAGACCCAGAGAAAAGTACGGATGCTAAAGAAGGGGCAACGCAAGCAATAAAAAAAGTTGCTAGGGCTTCGGTATCTAAAGCCGCTCCAAAACGAAAAAAAATAGTCACTCCGAAAAAAGAAGCCGGCGAAAAGAAATTGTTGAAAACTGGCGTTAAAAAGACGGTTAAGAAAGTCGCCAAAAAAACTGCAACAAAAACCACAGGGAAAAAGAAGTGAACTGATTTGTCGTAATTCTTCGATCTTCTTCATGTTATATGTTGAGGAGCCAATTTGTTTCAGTTTCATTAGAATTTCATCTTTCACATTGGAAAAAGGAAAATTAAATATTGGGACAAGTAATATTGTAGTTCCGGGCAACAAGGAATCGTACCCACCCACATTCCAGCGAAAGAGCCGGC
>JBDSBG010000163.1:0-24207 GCA_039921685.1 Ferruginibacter sp. | reverse complement strand
GCCCATGTTCCTGTAATACCATTGGTTGAGGTGGTTGGCAATACCGGAGCCGGATCACCAGAACAAATTGCAGGAATGGCATTGAATGCAGGAGTAATACTGGAAGTAACAGTTACAGTTGTAGTTGCAGTTGCAGGACAGCCGCAGGAATTCGTTACGGTTAATGTATAGGTTGTGGTGGTGGCAGGACAGGCATTCGGATTTAAAATATTTGTAGCTGATAGTCCTGCCGCTGGTGCCCATGAATAGGTATAGTTATTCTGATTAGTAAAGGTGATTGACCAGTTGTTCAAAGTTCCTGCGTCAAGTGCAGCATCATCTGCAACCCATAAAGACCACGAACCATTAATTGCAGTTCCGCTTAATCCTCCGAAATTGCCAGTTCCTCCCTCTGGCCTATACGGCCCCGCACTAAATGGAGCAGTTCCAGCCGTGACTGCGGTTACAGCAGTTGCAGAAAAACAAGTTCCGGTATAATTTGCACCAACTCCACCGTTATCATCACTTAACAAATAATAAACCCCATTTGGGGCTTGTAAATAGATATTGAGATCTGCAACAAACGCATGCGTAATATTCAGGCAAACCGTTAAATTGTTGCCGGTACTCCAAGAAGGCGCACAAACACCTGAAACGTTAATGCTCGTTTGTGCCCAGTTAGCTGCATTTGCTGCAGTGGGTGGATTGTTTGCTGCACCTATTCCAGCATCTGGAATGAGCGCACATTCGTTACTTGTAAAAGTCTGGTTTCCCGGCCCTACTCCAGAGCTAACAGTTGCGTTTAAATTTACACATGCCGAAGTACAAACTGTAGCTGCCGCAGGCAAGATAGAAACCGTTGGTGCACCACTATACACAGAACTGAAAGTTGCAACACATCCGTTTCCATCATTTACAGAAAAAGAATAGGTCTGCCCTGCTGTTAAACCCGAAATAACCGCATTTCCCCCCGATGACACGGTTGATGAACCCAACGTTCCTGCTCCGGTATTTGTCAAGGTAAAAAATGCAGGGAAAAATTGCGGGTATCCGCCCGTAATGTTCACAGAAACTGTTCCATCACAGGCCGGAGTTGGATTGAAAGAAATGGGATTTAAAAAAGTGATAGAAACCGGGGTTCCGATATCATAACAACCATCACCATCATTATCATGGTAAGGCAAATCGGTGGCATCAGCGGTGATTGGCACAAATAACAGTGTATTGGTCGGTGAACCTGGAGATGCATATCCGGGTACAGGAGGAAGTGATAGCAATGGCGAACAGGCTCCAGATGAATTGGTATTGAATCCGCCCGAATTGGCTGTTGTAAAATCCTGGCCCGTCCAATAGTACCCAGTCCAGTTTGGGTCAAGATCAGGATCCGGAACCGTAGGGCCGGCGCCGGTATAAATGGCGTACATCAAACCAGGAACACAGCCAATACAGCCTGCTCCCGGTAACGAATAGTTGTTATTGGAAACCAAATTCGCGGTTCCGCCGGGGCAGAGTACAACCTGTGTTGTTCCATTTGCCAAAACAGTTTGAGTGCCAGTTGTGTGCGTTACAGTTATTGTTCCGGCATCAGAACCGCAACAAGATGGTTCCGTAAAAACAATTGCGGGGATAGTTGGTGCGCCGGGCGCTGAATAAACAGCTGTTACAGTACAGCTGCCACCATTACCATTTGAAGCAGGCAGGGACCATGCTTGCGGGCTTGTAAATGGGGCATTAAATACAACTGATCCTCCACAGGAACTCGATATGGTGAGTGTTCCGCTGGCAGGCAAACATCCTGTGGTAAGGCTTCCTGATAATACATAACCACCCGCTACACATCCCCCTGGAGTTGCTGTCAAAGTATTGCAACTGGGAGCAGTATACGAAGTTGGTAAAACTACCGGAGCGCCACCTGCCGAAAATACAGCAGTAACCGTACATGCGTTGCCGTTACCGCAGATATTTGGAATAAAATAATTAATCGGACTGGTAAACGGTGCATTTAATACCTGGCTTCCGCCGCACGAATTTGTAACGGTGAGCGTGCCCGTTGCAGGAGGTGCAGGCACTGTGACAGACCCCGTTAAAGTAAAAAATCCACCTGCACATAGTCCTGGAACGGCAGTCACTATATTGCAATTCGTTACACCTGCACCCGGGTTACCGCTATTTGTCTGGTTAAAATTAATAACACCATTTTGATCAGAAAAATTAGTGATCAATATCATGTACCATTGGCCGGCAAGTGCATTTGGTATTGTCGCTGTTTCTACCGCTGCGGTCGAATAACTGCAGTCTATTACATTCGCTGCAGAAATCCCTGAGCACACTGCGCCCTGAGAGGCAAATGGTCCCCAGAGTACAAAATCCACGTCAATTCCAACACCTCCAAATGTTTGCTGGGAAATATTGAAAGTCACAGGTCCGCTGCTCGCAATGTTCATGAAGAAAAACGCCGGGTTTGGTGCGGTAAGCAGGCAATCATAAATCCCACTTCCTCCAATGGAAGGAACACCTGTAGTATTACAATAATCATAAGAAACGCCGGTACAAAAAGGATTAGCTGTCGAACAGGTGCTGTTTGTATTAGCTCCATTACAGGACGGACCAGTCTGGGCACAAATGGAAAAAGTCCCAGTATTTGGCGCTCCGAAACCCCAAAATCTGATAAAAATTGTAGATCCCGGTGTAAGTCCTGTTTGTGTAAGGGAAGGCATAAGTCCATTTCCGCTTCCATCATCATCACAAGCTAATAAGGTTAAAGCATTGCAGGTTCCGGTGTATATAGCCATGCCGCCATCAGTTATACCACCTGTATTTGAATCTAAATTTATAGAACCGCTTGCTGGAACAACAGCGCTGAACCATACATCGCTTCCAACATAGCCCGCACATCCGGGAGCTGGTACACCTGGCGTTGCGGTTGCATTCACATTTGTGTACTGGGTGAATGTGCAGGAGGATCCTACAGAAATGGGAGTTGCACTACAGGGATTATCGTTGGCTGGTTGCGCTTTCGCATAAGTTGTAAGGACTAATAAGTAGAAGATTAATAGTAGGGTTTTTTTCATGATCAGTTTTTCAATGCGTAGGATCGGTTTAAAAAATTAAAATGGATGTTTTTTGAATTCATTGCATCTTTAAGATCTGAAGAGTCAAAACCGGGTTCAACAAATATTTTCACCAAACCTTCAGAAACAAATTGCGAACTTATAAATCCTTTTTTGGGTTTTAGAAACAGCATTGTGTTCTTATGCTGAGCATCCGTTTTGCATTCTTTAATTTCCACTGTAAATATTTTCACTATTCCTTCCAAGAGGTTTCTTCCCTGGAGCTTGTTAGCATTTATTTTCGATTGAACATGAGCGGGCATATTGGGATAATCCAGTTTCATAATTTCAGAAACCTTTGCGGCATTGTCGGAAGCTGCGCTTAAACTCTGATTTCCCATAGGTTTGGGATTATCGAACGAAGGCAATGATACATTTTTATGTTTTGATTTCTCGCCCTGGGTCGCGGCAGCTTTTTGCCTGATCGCTGGTTTTGGCCCGGAAGAATCGCTGGATAATTTTTTTTCTGAATGCACCTTTTGTGCAATCAGGTTATTAGACATGCCAATACAAAAGATAAAGTAGAATATAGATCTAACCATAGCAGTGTTGATTATGTAATTTGATTTTTTTAGGAAGGGAGGATCTTAAATTATATTAGAATAGCCGTGAGGGAAGAAGATCATTCAGCGGACCTATTGGAATATACTGGAAGTTACCAAATTTTTAGATATGTTTAACAAAAATGGATAAAATGTATTTAACTGCCGGTGAGTGCTGCTTAATTTGTAATAACCCTACTACAAAATAGCAAGCTAGTCGCCCGCTTCATATCATATCGTTGTGCAACATCAATATTTTTACCATCAAAATAGAAGTGTAGGCTTCTGCTTTATTGCGAATACCTGATCATCAAATAAATAAAGTGCTGACGGTAATATGAAATTAAATTCCGAATAAAGCCCAGGGAATTAACTGGAACCATTGATCCTGCTATTAACAAATAGCTGACAATTGTGCCCAATGACCCGAAGCATCAAACAAGCCGAGCACAAGTAATGGATGGTATAGCCTTACCGTTATGGATAAATAGTTTTCGCAGACAGCAAATCGGTATCAAATTTTTTCCCCAACATGCCGCTTTATCCCGCTTAGGGTTTGCAGTTAGGGAATCCGCTTTCGCTGTTCGATTTGTTTTTGTCATTTAATAATTCTACTTTAGTAAATCTTAATGCAAGACAAACAATTTCATATTAGCTTCTCCCCGTCGGTTATTTCAGCCGGTAATATAGTTCCATCTACTACAAAAAATACTACAACCCGTTAGGGTTGTACGTTAACATATCATCCTGGGGCAATTGCTGAGATCAATACTTTCCCACTGCCACCCACAACATTTTCTCATTCAAACTTTGGTTCATGCAGGTTTTAAAATTCGGCGGCACATCCGTTGCCAATGCGGAAAATATCAATAAGGTTGTCGCCATCGTAAAAGAAGCAATTAAAAAAGATAAAACGATTGTGGTTGTATCTGCACTGGGTGGCGTAACTGATCTTTTATTGGACGCTGCCGCATTAGCCGCCGCCGGAAAGGAAACTTATAAAGAAAAGCTTGAGGTTATAGAAAAGCGTCACCTGGATTGCGTCGTGCAATTGCTGGGTGCTGATCGGCGGCCTTCATTGCTTGCATTGGTGAAGAAATCATGCAGCGAAATGGTTGAGTTTTGCAATGGCATTTTTCTTTTAGGCGAACTTACAGGAAGATCCAAAGACAGGATAAGCAGTTATGGTGAATGGCTTTCATCCTGTATCATAACGGAGGCCTGTAACGCTGCTGGGATGGCCCCGGTATGGAAAGATTCACGCGAACTTATTGTAACAAATACAGCGCATACAGCGGCAGAAGTTGATTTTATAATAACCAACGAAAAAGTTAAACAATTTTTTTCTGCGCAATCTCCTTATTTATTTATCATTCCCGGTTTTATTGCTGCTGATAAAAATGAAATTACCACAACCCTGGGAAGGGGTGGGTCAGACTATACTGCCGCCATCATTGCTGCTGCCCTGGATGCGTGCGAGCTGCAAATATGGACCGATGTTAGCGGGATGATGACTGCCGATCCAAGGCTTACCGCTAATGCAAAAATAATTTCCAGCATATCATACCAGGAAGCCATGGAACTCTCTCATTTTGGTGCAAAAGTCATTTACCCGCCAACGATACAACCTGTAATGACAAAGGGTATTCCAGTATGGATAAAAAATACATTTGCCCCCAATGACCATGGAACCGTAATAAGGGGAAATGATCATCCGGGTATTGTCAATGAAGCGAGTAACAATAATATTGTCCGTGGTATTTCGAGTATCAACAATATTTTTTTAATAAGCCTCGAGGGAAGTGGTATGGTAGGTATCCCGGGCTTTTCAAAAAGATTGTTTGAGGCATTGAGCAATGAAAAAATAAATGTCATCTTAATCACACAAAGTTCTTCAGAACATTCCATCAGTGTTGCCATTGATGGCGATGTGGCCGAGCTCGCAAAGCAGTCTGTCGATGCAGCTTTTGCCAATGAGATTTCTTTGCTTAAAGTGGAGCCATTAAAAATAGAAAAAGACCTTTCCATTGTGGCACTGGTGGGGGAGAATATGAAGGATCATACCGGTGTTAGTGGCCGGATGTTTAGTGCAATGGGAAGAAACGGGGTAAATATCCGCGCCATTGCACAAGGTTCTTCAGAGCGGAATATATCTACTGTCATCGCTACCAGGGATGTTCGTAAGTCTATCAATGTGCTTCATGAAGAATTCTTTGAAACTACCTATAAACAAGTGAATGTTTTTCTTGCCGGTACAGGGAATGTCGGTAATAAATTATTGGGGCAAATCAATCAGCAGCTTTCATTCCTCCTGAAACAAATGCATTTGCAGCTAAGGCTTACCGGTATCTGCAATAGCAGGCACATGATTATTGATGAGGAAGGAATTGGCCTGGATGAATGGCGGGAAAAACTCGACGGGGGTCCCGCCACTAACCTGGAACAGTTCGTTGAAGGAATTATTGGGCTAAACCTGCGCAATGCTGTTTTTGTAGATATAACTGCAAATGAAAACGTGGCTGCGCTTTACGGCCTGTTATTGAAGAAGAGTATTTCAGTAGTGGCTTGTAACAAAATTGCCGCATCTTCTTCTTATGCAACTTATAAAGATCTTAAAGAACTTTCGAGGGAATTTCACGCAGCTTTCCTCTTTGAAACAAATGTTGGAGCAGGCCTTCCAATCATTGGCACTTTAAATGACCTGATGAGAAGTGGCGACAGGGTAAATCGTATTGAAGCTGTCCTGAGCGGAACCTTGAATTTTGTTTTTAACAATTATGATGGGAAAAGAAAATTCGCAGAAGTGGTGAAACAAGCCCAGGACGAAGGTTACACAGAACCGGATCCAAGGCTTGATCTTGGCGGAACAGATGTGATGCGGAAGATCATGATCCTTGCCCGCGAGGCTGGTGAGAAGATCGAAATGGAGGAGATCACTAACAATTCTTTTATGCCCGAATCATGCATGCAGGGAACTGTTGAACAGTTTTACTCTGAAATGGAAAAGCATGAATCACATTTTAAAGCCTTGTACGAAACGGCTATGGCAGGCGGCAACAAATTAAAATTTGTCGCTACTTATAATAATGGGAAAGCCTCTGTTGGGCTACAGCATATTGATGCTAAACACGACCTTTTTCACTTATACGGAAAAGATAATGTTGTTTTATTTTATACTGACAGGTACAAAGAACAACCATTGGTAATAAAAGGGGCCGGTGCGGGCGCAGATGTTACAGCCAGTGGCGTTTTTGCTGATATTATTCGTGCATCAGGAATCTGATATTAAGATGTGCAGCATTTTAAAAATCTTAGATCTTAAATCTCATCTTAAATAATTAATCATGAAATCTATAATCGTCAAATCTCCCGCCTCGGTATCCAACTTGTGCTGTGGTTTCGATATACTTGGAATGGCATTGAACGAACCATTTGATACAATGCAGTTGTCGTTAAAAGACGAGCCCGGAATTATTATCCAGCATACCGATAACTACCAGTTACCGATAACCGCAGATAAAAATATTGCCGGCGTTGCACTGCAAGCGATGATGACTGCTTTACAATACAAAAATGGTTTTGAGATCGTGATCAACAAACAGATTAAGCCTGGCAGTGGTATCGGCTCAAGCGCCGCCAGTGCTGCAGGAATCGTTGTTGCTGCCAATGAACTGATGGGCAGGCCATTTACTAAAAAGAAATTGGTTTCTTTTGCGATGGAAGGCGAAATGATCGCAAGCGGTGCGAGACATGCTGATAACCTGGCGCCCTGTATCTACGGGGGGTTGGTTTTGGTTAGGGATACAGCATCATTAGATATTGTTCAATTAGATGCGCCACCGCTGTTTGTCACTGTTGTTCATCCGCAGATAGAAATCAAAACATCCTATGCAAGGGAAATTCTCCCAAAGGAAATTCTTTTAAAAACTGCCGTGGTTCAATGGGCCAATGTTGCAGGATTGGTCACCGGTTTTTTGAAAGCTGATTATGCATTGATAGGGCGTTCGCTTGAGGATATAATTATTGAGCCCGTAAGAAGCAAGCTGATCCCCGGCTTTGATGAAGTTAAAAATAAATGTAAGGAAGCAGGCGCCCTTGGTGGCGGCATTTCCGGTAGCGGGCCTTCTTTGTTTATGTTGAGCGAAACCGAGAAAACTGCGAAGGCGGTAGCGGACATCATGAAAAATATTTATGAACGTCTTGGAATAGAATACAGGACTTATGTAACCAGCATCAACCAGCAGGGTGTAACGGCAGTTGTTTAGGGTAGCCCTAACCGGTAATTGGTTATCACATAATAGGTGAGCGTTTCAGAATTTCATTTTATAAGGCCGAGACCTGATTCCTGGCATCAACTAACAGACATACAAACTATGCAGTACTACAGCACAAACAGGATCTCAGCCATGGCCAGTTTTAAAGATGCCAGCATTAAAGGGCAAGCACCCGATAAAGGTTTATATTTCCCGGAAACTATTCCCCAGGTTGACAAAGATCTGATCAGCAATATTGATGAACTCTCAAACGACGAAATTGCATTTCGTGTTATTAAACCATATGTTGGTAGCGATATCGCAGAGGCAAAGCTCTTCGACATTGTAAAGGAAACCATTAATTTTCCAATACCACTGGTAGCAGTAAACGAAGATATTTATTCTCTTGAATTGTTTCATGGGAATACCCTTGCCTTTAAAGACATTGGTGCCCGGTTTATGAGCCGTTGCCTGGGCTATTTTGTAAAAGGTGATGCGAGAAAAGTGACTGTTTTGGTGGCTACATCCGGTGACACCGGCGGTGCTGTGGCAGATGGTTTCTATGGCATTGATGGTGTAGAGGTGGTGATATTATATCCTGCTGGCAAGGTAAGCCTGGTACAGGAGAAACAACTCACGACAGCTGGCGAAAATATCCATGCCATTGAAGTAAATGGTACGTTTGATGATTGCCAGAAAATGGTGAAACAGGCTTTTGCGGATGCTGTGTTGAATGAAAAACTATTTCTAACATCTGCCAATTCCATCAATGTTGCAAGATGGTTGCCCCAACAATTTTTTTATTTCTTTGCGTACAAACAATGGCTTGAACGAGCACAGCCGCCGGTGATAAGCGTACCGAGTGGAAATTTGGGAAATATATGTGCAGGATTGCTGGCGAAAAAATCAGGCCTTCCTATTGAACATTTCATAGCTGCCTGCAATGCAAATGATGTTGTGCCAAAATTTATGGACACTGCAATTTACAAATCCCAGGCATCTGTAACTACCATTTCAAATGCAATGGATGTGGGGGATCCCAGTAATTTTATACGCATTCTCGAGTTGTTCAATCATGAATTTGCTGGATTGAAAAATGTATTGTCGTCTGTTAGCATCAGCGATGAGGAGACAAAAAATACTATCCAAAAAGTATTTAAAGAATATAACTACCTGCTTGATCCCCATGGCGCAGTTGCTTTTACTGCACTCCAGGATCATTTAAAACATCATCCCAATGAAAAAGGTATTTTCATGGAAACTGCCCATCCTGTAAAATTTTATGATGTAGTGGAGCCTTTGCTACAAATTGTTATTGACCTGCCAGCATCTGTAAAACAAATTATAGATAAACCAAAAAACGCGAAGCAGATGGAAGTTGATCATGCTGCATTAAAATCATTCCTGTTGCAATTGTAATCGAATCAGGAGCAGGGATGGGTAAATTCAATTCATGCACAAAAGCCTTACCTAACCTAACTTGTTATTGGCAACTAAAATTGGTTTTTATTGCCTTACGGGAGTTCTTTCCTTTACCAGCGGTAATGCAATGATAAATTTCGATCCAATCCCGGGATTTCCTTTGGCATAGATGTAACCATTATGCTTATCCGCAATTTTTTTACAGATCGCCAAACCGATTCCTGTTCCTTCATAGGTGGAGCTGCCATGTAGCCTTTTAAAAATAACAAATATCTGGTCCGCATATTTCTCTTCGAAGCCAATGCCGTTGTCCGAAACCATGATTGCACAAAAATCGTCGTAATGATATTTTTTATCAATGCCGGGGATCAGAATCCCTTTGATCTTTTCGGACGAGATTTTAATTTTAGGAACCTGGTCTTTTTTTGAAAACTTCAGTGCATTGAAAACCAGGTTTTGAAAAAGTTGTGTAAACATACTTGGAACAATAGAATGAACCGGCAGTTCGCCTACTTCAATGATCGCTTTCTTTTCTGCAATGTCATCTTCCAGTTCGGAAAGTACATTTTGCATTACTTCATTCAGATCCGTTTCCTTAAAAGCGTCAATATTTGAAGATAACCGGGAAAAATCGAGTATGTCTTCAATCAATAGCTGCATCCTGCGGGACGATCTTTCTATTTTGTGAAGGCAATCTTTTCCCGGTGCATCCATAGCTCCCGTATATTTTGTAAGTAATGTATCAGTGAACATCCTGATCTTTCTTAAAGGCTCCTGCAAATCATGAGAGGCGATGTAAGCAAAATTATCAAGATCTTCATTCATGGTTTTTAGTTGCACAATGGTGTGCATTAACTGGTTGTTCAACTTAATTACCTGTTCTTCTGAATTTTTTCTCACCTCTATTTCTTTTGCAAGGTTCTCATTTACCGAGCGTAACTTTTGCTCCTGGGCAAGCAGGCGGTAATTTTTTTTATAAAGATCAATGAACACAGCAACCTTGGCCCTTAATAAGTCGGGGTTGATTGGCTTATAAATGTAATCAACGGCGCCTGCCTTGTAACCCTTATAAACATTCTCATCAGAGTAATTATGCGCTGTTATAAAAATAATAGGAATATGCCTCAGTTTTTCACGCTCGTAGATAAGTGTTGCCGTTTCAAAGCCATTCAGGTTAGGCATTTTTACATCCATCAAAATCATTGCGAAGTCGAATTCAGTAAGCAATATTTTTAATGCCTGCCTGCCGGAATTCGCCCTAATGAAGATATATCCGTCCGGTTCGAGGATAGATTCTATTGAAAGTAAATTATCCTCCCTGTCATCAACCAGTAAGATCTTTTGCATGCAACGGCTTTTTTGTTTTTAGGATTTCTTTTAAGCTTTGGTAAATGTTTTGTTACAACGGATGTTATGCAGCGCTTCGTTTATTTATAAAACCAGATCCTCATCAACGATAACAGTTGATCAATTTTTAATGGTTTGGTAATATAATCAGACGCACCGGCATCTATGCATTTCTGCCTGTCGCCTTTCATTGCTTTTGCAGTAACGGCAATGATTGGCAGCGAACTGTTTTTGTGTTCCCTCCTGATCTTTTGTGTTGTTTCGTAACCGTCCATTTCGGGCATCATAATATCCATTAGTACCATTTCTATCTTTGTACTCTCTTCATTGATGATGTTAATGGCTTCCTGTCCACTTTCAGCTGTGATTACATTAATATTGTAACGTTCAAAAACAGTAGTGAGTGCAAACAGGTTTCTCACATCATCGTCAACTACTAGAATATTTTTTCCTGTTAAAATATCTTCTTTTATCCGGATGTTCTCGATGACCTTTCTTTTTTCAGCAGGAAGATCTTTATGGTTGATGTGCAGGTGTAACACGGTTTCTTCCAGCAAGTTTTCAAGTGATTTTACTCCTTTCATAAGGATACTGTTTGAATTCCTGTTGAGTAGCTTCAATTCATTTTTATTAAAATCTTTTGCTGAATAAACGATTACTGCAGCCAGCTTTTTTTTGAGTTCTGCAACACGATTTACCAATTCTGCCCCGCCAATATCGGGAAGGGTGTAATCAAGTGTTATACAGTCATAGTCATTTGTTTCAATCAGCCTGATGGCATCTTCTCCGTTTCCGGCAATGGACACTTCAATATTATCTGATTGTAATACTTTCGCAATCTGTGAAGATTCGATCTCGTTATCTTCAACGACCAACACTTTTTTTATTTTTTTATTATTATAAGAAACGATATCCTCAAACAATTCGTTTAATGATTCGTTTTCAAGTGGCTTTAAAAGGAAACTGCGGGCGCCTCTTTTCAAGGCCAGCAACCTGTTCTCTTCTCCTGATATAACGTGAATTGGTATATGACGGAAATTAAGGTCATTATGCAGTAGTTCAAGTACTTTCCACCCACTCGTGTCGGGTAATTTTACATCCAGGGTTATCGCCATAGGTGTGAACCTGTTTATAAAATCAAATACTTCAATATAACTAACGGCAACGATTGCCTTTAAATTTTCATTGCGTGCCTTATCGATCATGATCTTTGCAAAACGCAGGTCATCTTCAATAATCAGTACGACCTTATCATTGCCTTGTATATTGGTCCTGTCATCACCTGTTTCATTGATCATTTCATTAACGAGGTTCAGGTTCTTTGTATCGGCTTTATCATTTGCAATTCCTATGGAGTTGAGTAAAGTGTCAATATCACCTGCATCACTACCAAGTTTAATGGAGGCGTAGGTAGCGGGGTCAAGACTTTCCTTTACCGTGATCATCTCAAGATTGTCCAACGGAAGGAACAAAGTGAATATACTTCCCTGGCCGGAGTTGCTTTCCAGTTCTATTGTGCCACCCAGCAGTTCCGCAAGCCCACGACTGATAGATAACCCTAAGCCGGTACCGCCATATTTGCGGCTGGTGGAACCTTCGGCTTGCTGAAATGCTTCAAAAATGATATTCTGTTTTTCCTGCGGAATACCTATTCCTGTATCACTGATGGAGAATGCAACAACTTCTTTCGCATTGTCAAGGCTTGGAGTACCGTGCCTCCAGTTATTTTCTGCTTTGTATATTCCAAGTTTTACTTCTCCCTTTTCAGTAAACTTGAATGCATTTGATAAAAGATTTTTTAAGATTTGGTTCAGGCGCTGAATATCTGTATCCATTGTTTCAGCCAGGCGCCTGTCTGTTTCAATCGTAAATTTCAAATGCCTTGCTTCTGATATGGGCTTGAAAGTTGTTTCAACAAAAGAGGCTATCTCAGCATAACGAACAGGAGAAATATTGGCAGTGATGAATCCTGATTCAATTTTAGAAAGATCAAGAATGTCATTAATCAGTTGTATAAGATCATCCCCACAGGAGTGAATTGTTTTGGCATACCGTATCTGTTTGTCATTTAAATTGCCCTCGCCATTTTCATACAATTGTTGTGCAAGGATGAGTAAGCTATTCAGTGGGGTTCTCAGCTCATGCGACATGTTCGCAAGAAATTCTGATTTGTATTTTGACGTGAGCTGCAGCTGTTCTGCTTTTTCCTCCAGGGAACGCCTTGCTTCTTCCACCTCCTGGTTTTTAAGTTCAACTTCATTTTTTTGTTTAACAAGCAGCAATGCCTTATCCTGTAGTTCATCATTTGTTCTTCTTAATTCCTCCTGTTGAACTTTCAACTCACTAGCCAGTGACTGTGATTGTGCAAGTAATTCCTCTGTACGTGAGTTAGCTTCAATCGTATTCAATACGATACCAATACTTTCAGTAAGCTGGCCCAAAAAGTCGAGGTGCGTTTCGCTGAATTCATCCAATGACGCAAGTTCAATAACGGCCTTTACCTTATTTTCAAACAACACAGGAAGTATGATGAGGTTGGTAGGAGCTGCTTTACCAAGGCCTGAACGTATGTTGATATAATTGCTTGGAATGTTGGAAAGAATAACCCTTTCTTTTTCGAAGGCTACCTGGCCAACAAGGCTTTCGCCAATGTTGAATTCTTTGTTTAAATGCTTATCTGACTTATATCCGTAGGATGCAAACAAACTTAATTTCACATCCTGTAATTCTTCATCTTGTTTTAAAATATAAAATGCGCCATAGTGAGCAGATACAACCTGCGCCAGTTCCGAAAGGATACGTTTGGTTACGGTATTAAGGTCTTTTTGCCCTTGCAACATCTGAGTAAATTTTGCAAGGTTTGATTTAAGCCAATCCTGTTCCTGGTTCAATAAAGTTGTTTCCCTTAAGTTGGTGATCATTTGGTTGATGGTATCTTTCAATGCTTCCACTTCACCTTTTGCTTCCACACGAATATTTCTTGTTAGATCTCCTTTTGTTACTGCAGAAGCTACTTCCGATATAGAGCGTACCTGCGTGGTAAGATTTTGAGCAAGCTGATTAACATTCTCGGTAAGATTTTTCCATGTACCAGAAGCGCCGGGCACACTCGCTTGTCCACCCAAACGCCCATCCACACCTACCTCACGGGCAACACTCGTTACCTGGTCAGCAAATACAGCAAGCGTATCAATCATTTCATTGATGGTTTCGATCAATTGTGCTACCTCACCTCTTGATACGATTGTAAGCTTTTGTTTCAAATTGCCCGTAGCCACTGACGTTACTACTTTAGCAATACCACGAACCTGGTTGGTAAGGTTGGAAGCCATCATATTTACACTATCAGTGAGATCTTTCCAGGTTCCTGCAACACCTTTTACCTCTGCCTGTCCTCCAAGTTTACCTTCGGTACCAACTTCCCGTGCCACACGGGTAACCTCAAACGCAAATGAGTTAAGCTGTTCTACCATCGTATTGATGGTATTTTTAAGATCCAGGATTTCACCCTTAACATCGATGGCAACCGTTTTTGATAAATCCCCACTCGCCACTGCCTTTGTTACCTCAGCAATATTTCGCACCTGTGCGGTAAGGTTACCTGTCATTGAATTCACCGAGTCTGTAAGATCTTTCCATGTTCCGGCCACCCCCGGAACGAATGCCTGTCCACCTAATTTTCCATCTGTACCAACTTCACGTGCAACCCGGGTCACTTCAGAGGCGAATGCACGCAACTGGTCCACCATTGTATTGAGCGTTTCCTTTAATTGCAAGATCTCACCACGAACGTCCACGGTTATCTTTTTCGACATGTCACCATTCGCAACTGCGATGGCCACTTCGGCAATGTTCCGCACCTGTGCGGTAAGGTTGCCTGCCATTTGATTTACGGAATCGGTAAGATCTTTCCAGGTTCCTGCAACGCCCGGTACATTCGCCTGCCCACCTAGTTTTCCATCTGTACCAACTTCACGGGCCACCCGGGTTACTTCAGAGGCGAAGCCACGCAACTGGTCCACCATCGTATTGATGGTATTTTTAAGTTCAAGAATTTCTCCCTGAACATTCACGGTAATCTTCCTTGACAGGTCGCCATTGGCAACGGCTGTTGTTACTTCGGCAATATTACGAACCTGGCTGGTAAGGTTAGACGCCATTTTGTTTACAGAGTCAGTAAGGTCTTTCCATGTACCACCAACGCCGGGCACATCGGCCTGCCCACCGAGTTTTCCTTCTGAACCAACCTCACGGGCCACACGTGTCACCTCCGAACCAAAGGAGTTCAACTGATCCACCATTGTGTTGATCGTATTTTTCAACTCCAGGATCTCGCCCTTAACGTCCACCGTTATCTTCCTTGATAGATCTCCCTTCGCAACGGCAGTAGTCACTTCCGCAATATTTCTTACCTGCCCGGTTAAGTTTCCTGCCATCAGGTTCACACTATCGGTAAGGTCTTTCCATACACCACCCACATCTTCCACCGCTGCCTGCCCGCCAAGTTTTCCTTCTGATCCAACCTCACGGGCAACCCTTGTTACCTCGGAAGCAAAGCTTCTTAACTGTTCCACCATCGTATTGATGGTATTTTTAAGTTCGAGGATCTCTCCTTTAACATCCACATCAATTTTTCTTGAAAGGTCACCTGTTGCAACTGCTGTTGTTACTTCTGCGATATTCCTTACCTGTGATGTTAGGTTACCCGCCATGATATTCACGGAGTCTGTAAGGTCCTTCCATGTGCCGCCAACACCCGGAACATCTGCCTGTCCACCGAGCTTTCCTTCTGACCCTACTTCACGTGCCACCCTTGTTACTTCTGAACCAAAAGAATTCAATTGATCCACCATTGTATTGATCGTATTTTTCAATTCCAGGATTTCGCCCTTAACGTCCACCGTTATCTTTCTTGATAAGTCACCCTTAGCCACGGCTGTTGTTACCTCCGCAATATTCCGTACCTGGCCGGTGAGGTTTGATGCCATACCATTCACCGAGTCGGTAAGATCTTTCCAGGTACCTGCTACACCTTTTACCTGCGCCTGTCCCCCGAGTTTTCCCTCTGTACCAACTTCAAGCGCCACACGGGTAACTTCAGAAGAAAAAGAGTTCAACTGATCCACCATAGTATTGATGGTGTTTTTTAACTCAAGGATCTCTCCACGCACATCCACTGTTATTTTTCGTGACAGATCACCTTTTGCCACCGCCGTAGTTACTTCCGCAATATTTCGCACCTGACCAGTAAGGTTAGACGCCATTTGATTTACCGAATCTGTTAGGTCTTTCCATACGCCACCCACACCTTTTACCTTGGCTTGTCCACCCAGTTTTCCTTCCGAACCAACTTCACGGGCAACCCTCGTAACCTCCGAAGAAAATGAGTTGAGCTGATCCACCATTGTGTTGATCGTATCTTTAAGTTCCAGGATCTCACCCTTCACGTCCACGGTAATTTGCCTTGACAAATCACCCTTTGCCACCGCCGTAGTTACTTCCGCAATGTTCCTTACCTGGCCAGTAAGGTTAGACGCCATTTGATTTACTGAATCGGTGAGATCTTTCCATGTGCCAGCAACACCTTTTACCTGTGCCTGTCCCCCTAATTTTCCTTCGGTACCTACTTCAAGTGCCACACGGGTCACCTCAGACGAAAAGGAGTTGAGCTGATCCACCATCGTGTTAATGGTATTTTTTAATTCGAGTATCTCACCTTTCACATCCACTGTTATTTTTTTAGAAAGATCACCTTTGGCAACAGCTGTTGTTACCTCTGCAATATTTCTTACCTGTGCTGTTAGGTTGGAGCCCATCTGGTTCACCGAATCGGTAAGGTCTTTCCATACGCCCGCTACACCTTTTACCTTGGCCTGCCCACCGAGTTTTCCTTCGGAACCAACTTCCCGTGCCACCCGGGTAACCTCCATCGAAAAAAGATTAAGCTGTTTCACCATGTCATTTACTTCCCTGGCAATGCGGACGAATTCCCCCTGCATTTTATGATCTCCAATCTCCAAGGACATTTGCTGTGAAAGGTTTCCCTTTGCAACGGAACTGATCACGTGTGCAATTTCTATCGTTGGATGAACAAGGTCGGAGATAAGAGTATTTAAAGAATCAATTCCTTTTTTCCATGAGCCTTTGGCGGAAGGTGCTTCGATTCTTTCAGTTAGTTTTCCTTTTTTACCTATACTGTTCCCAGCCTTGGTAAATTCTTCCATCATTTTTTCATTAAGGGAAATGATCTCGTTCAGCGTATCATATATCTTACCATCAACACCTGTTTGATCTATTGGCATTCTAACAGCAAAATTGCCATTCTTAACTTCTATCAACACTCTCAGGATATCCTGTTGGTTAAGGTTGCTATGAGTGCTATGCCCATTATGGCCAAATTGACCATTATGGCCATTATTGACGAATGGTGCCTTTTTTATTTTGCTCTTGGTGGTTTTTGAAATGCTGCCATTCCCGTTAACTGGGCTCTTCATTGGCATGCCTACTAACTTTTTTTTAGTGCTCATACAGTAAATATTATTAATATTTGGTATTACGAAGCATTGACCACAGCATTTATACGAAAATGTGAAGTCAATTAGTAATTCTCAATTACTAAAACACGAAGTTGTAAAAGCAGTTAGTTTTGGTAATATTTAAAGCAGTCGTGGAACGATCTGTAAAAATCCAGGTTTCTTAAAATTAATAAGTTTTTGTCAAAAAAAAACTTTTGCGCAAAAATTTTAAAATAGGAGTAAAGGAGATTCAAACAGCATGTTGAATACTAATTTTTGCACCGTGACGTTTATAACTTTTGCCATATAGTTAACAAACTTATTGTGGGCCTGATACATTAATACAGTAATTTCGCACTATTAACTGGATGAAAAACCCATTTTTAACATCAACCTCGTTGCTATCGCCTGATTTTCTACTTCGCTAAACCTATTTCTTAAAAATTTCCTTTTTCAGCGTATGAAGAACACAGCTTTTCGCAAAACCTATGTCTTTTTCTCATCAGTAATGATTTTTTTGATTCATCTTCCTTTTTCATTTGCAACGGTGCGACATGAAGATTCAAAAACCGGAGCTGTAGAAACCGTAATTGTAGATAATACTTCTTTAAATACATCTGCAGCATTGAAGGCAGAACGTTTATTTATTTATAACAGCCTTCAATTAAATTTGCTTGGTCTTTCACAACGTGCTTATAATTTTGCGATCGATGGCCTGCAGAAGTTGAAGGAAAAAGGACAAATTGTCAATGATCAGTTGATTACTATTGTTGATTTCACCAGGTCGTCCTCTCAAAAAAGATTGTTTGTGATCGACCTGGAGCATCATCAATTGCTATTCAATACCTATGTTGCTCATGGCCAGAATTCCGGGACTGAATTTGCCAGGCATTTCTCAAATGCTCCTTCAAGCTATCAAAGCAGCCTTGGTTTTTATGAAACTTTAGGAACTTACGATGGCAGGAATGGTTATTCTCTACACCTGGCCGGCCTGGAAAAAGGGGTAAATGATAAGGCTGATGAAAGGGCAATTGTAATGCACGGGGCACCTTATGTTAGTGAAGGCTATATCAATAAGAAAGGATACATTGGCAGAAGTTGGGGTTGTCCTGCCGTTCCTGAAAAATTGACGAGGCCGATCATAGATAAAATAAAGAATGGAACTTGTATCTTCATCTATAGCGAAAATAAAAAATACTTTAAGCGTTCGAAGATTCTGAACAGCTAATTTTCTATGTTCTTATTAAAAGGCCAGTCCCCGTCCGAGCGATCCGACGGGGACACTTATTTAAAAGAAAAAAAATGTTCAATATGCAATGTACAGTGTTCGATATTCAAGGAAAACCGGCAATCGAAAATCCGGTCAGTGTCGAACATTGAGCGTTGGATATTGAACATTTACAGAATTGAATGACAAGTAAAAGTCCTCAACGAATTTTGTAAAGTTTCCATTTGCTTGCTCTTGTTTTCCTAACTTCACAAAAATTATTTTTCAATGAATGTAAGACCCAAACTCAGTGGCACTGGCGTAGCAATAGTAACCCCATTTAACAAGGATCATTCAATAGATTTCGATTCGTTGGGTAAACTGATCGATTTTATTATTGAAGGAAGAGTGGAGTATATTGTCACACTTGGTACAACAGGAGAAACCCCAGTACTCAGCAAAGAAGAAAAGTTTGAGATCATTAATTTTACCTATGATAAAGTAAATGATCGTGTACCCGTTGTAGTTGGTATTGGTGGAAATGATTCACATGCAGTAGCGAAAGAGCTTGAAACTTATCCACTGGAAAAAGCTACAGCAGTGCTCAGCGCCGGGCCTTATTATAATAGGCCTTCACAGGAAGGATTATTTGAACACTACAGGTTGTTGGCAGAGGCGACACCCAAACCAATTTTATTATATAACGTTCCCGCTCGTACGGGTAGGAATATAACTGCAGCAACAACGCTGAGGCTGGCTCATGAGTTTGAAAATATTGCCGGTATCAAAGAAGCCAGTGGAGATTTAAGCCAATGCATGTTAATCTTGCGGGACCGACCCGAAGATTTTTTGGTTGTGAGTGGTGACGATGCACTTGCCTTGCCCCAAATGGGATGCGGGATGGATGGTGTGATCAGCGTAGCAGCAAACTGTTTTCCAGCTGACTTTTCGGATATGATCCGGCATTGCCTTAAGCAGGAACTGGCTTCAGCAAAAACAATAAATGACAAACTGATTGATGCATATTATTTGATGTTTGAAGAAAATAATCCGGCAGGTATAAAAGCATTTTTATATGAAATGGGCCTGGTTGAAAACGTGATGCGCCTTCCGGTAACAGCCTTGAGTGGCGTTCTGCACCAGGCTGTAAAAAAATACCTCAATAAGTAATTGAAAGCGACAACATCAATAGCGCATTATAAACAATCATCAGTGCTTTACCTGTTGATGGTGTTTATCGCTTCTTTTACTGGCTTGGATGTATCCGCACAGCAATATAGTTTACGACTCGTGGTTAAATCTGCTGCTGCAACAAAAAAAGCGGACACGGTTTATGTTGCGGGAAACTTTAATGCCTGGAACCCTGGCAATGAAAAATTTCAGTTGACAAGGCCTAGCGAATTTAATGATGTATTCACCATTGAGATTTCGGGGCTAAAGGCTGATACTTATGAATTTAAATTCACCAGGGGTGACTGGGGACGGGTGGAAGTAAGTAGCAGTGGGGCGGGGATCAGCAACAGGGTCGTTAATTTAACATCCGACAGTACCATTGAATGTGAGATCGCAGACTGGCAGGACAATTTTTTAGTACCCGAACGGCTGCATACGGCCTCACTGCAGGTTCATGTTTTAGATACTGTTTTTTTTATCCCGGAATTGAACAGGGCCGCCAGGGTCTGGATTTATTTGCCAAAGGCCTATTCAGGCGCTAAGAATAAAAAGCGTTACCCGGTTTTATACATGAACGATGGCCAGAATGTCTTCGACGAATATTTTTCCGGTTACGGTGAATGGGGAATAGACGAATGCCTCGATAGTCTCGTAGAAAATGGTAAACCTCCCTGCATTGTTGTGGCCGTTGAGGCCGGGGCAAAAAGAATAAATGAATACAATCCTTATAACACAGAAAAATATGGAATAGGGGAAGGTGACAAATACGTTGATTTTTTAGTTAAGACTTTAAAGCCTTTTATTGACAAACGTTACAGGACACTAAAGTCTGCTGACAATACGCTTATTGCTGGAAGCTCACTGGGCGGCCTTATTTCATATTATGCATTATTGGCGCATCCGGAAATATTTGGAAAGGCGGGTGTTTTTTCTCCTTCCTTCTGGATAGCGCCGCAAATCAACACGCTTACAGATTCCGTTGGCAAAGACATTAGGGGAAAAATATTTTTTTATATGGGGCAGGCAGAAGGAAATTCCTATGTAAAAGACATGAAAGAAATCGCAGACAACATTGGCAAAAGGTCAGACGCAATTATTTATACAGTGATTGATCCTGATGGTCGTCACAATGAGCAGGCATGGAGAAAATGGTTTGCTGAATTTTATTGCTGGATGATGGGAGACGGATTTAATAACCAGGTGACCATTGAGAAGTGATTTGATAATTTGGTGATTTGATAATGCCTAATTTGATAATTAAAAATGCATCTGATCATAGACACTTCTAATTGACTCATCACCAAATCACCAAATCACCAAATCATCAAATCATCATCAAATCATCATCAAATCACCAAATCATCAAATCTTATAACAGGCTCCTTCTAACGCCAGTTCAGTTGCTTCGAATACTTCTTTTGCTTCAGCAAGAAATTGGTCAAGCAATTCGTACTTGGAAGAAAAATGCCCAATGATCAGTTTTTGTACATCAGCTTTTTTGGCAATCGCTGCGGCCTGTACAGTTGTGCAATGAAATCTTGTTGCCGCTCTTTCGTGTTGATCTTTTAAATAAGTGGTTTCATGGTATAAGAGATCAACCTTATTTATTTTTTCTGCCAGGGTTTCATCATAAATGGTATCGGCGCAGTATGCATAACTCCTGGGCGCTGCAGTGGCGTGTGTAACGTCTGCATTTGAAATTAACACACCTTTCTTCGTAACGTAATCTTCCCCTCTTTGCAAATGGTCATAATATGCAGCAGGTATTTCATATGCTCTTACCTTGTCGGGATCAATGCTCCTTGGTTTCTTTTTTTCCCGAAATAAAAATCCCCAGCATTCGATCCGGTGCTTTACCTGGAAACATTCAATGCTCATTCTTTTTGTATTGGCAATAGGGCCGTCATCCCCAAGGGCATGAAAACATACATTGTAACACAGCTTGGTACTGGCAGCATCAAGTTGCAGTTTGATAATTTGCTCAAGCAATGGCGGGCCATGCAAATGAAGGTCCTGTGTCCTGCTCAGCAAACTCATACTTGTAAGTAAGCCAATTAATCCAAAATAATGATCGCCATGGAGGTGAGAAATAAAAATGTGGCTTATTTTACTTTTTCTGATCTTGTATTTAGCCATTTGCAATTGGGTGCCTTCACCACAGTCGATTAACATCGCCTCATCATCATTTTGTAATATTTGAGCAGTAGGGTTCCTCCCAAAAGCGGGTATGGCTGAATTATTTCCTAAAATGGTAAGTGCAAGCAAAGATTATTCTTTTTGTTTATATAGTTTCAGATAACGTTCAATTATTCATTTTCATTGTTGCCAAAGTCACTTAATATTTCTCTTTCCACTTCCTCCATCTGTAAGATATCCCAGGCTTCGCTTTCTGTTGGCGTTATGTTCATCCCATCGATGATTTCGCCTTCCTCCAATAAATTTTCAACTTCTTCGTTTAATTCACAAATAACAAAAGAACATTTTTTTTCGTAAAATTGTTGTTGCAAAGCGGCAATCCCTTCTCCGGCCTCTTTGGTGATTGTTTGCACGTTCTTCATATTTAGGATGACATGGGGTATTTGTTTGTCAGTGTACACAAGCAACAAATCACTTAGTTCTTCTGTCATATTAGCAGAGATATCCGGCTCATTTGGTGTTATAACAGTGAATTTTTCTTTGGTATCTATTTTGACATTCATCTGTGCGGTATTTAAGTATTAGTGTAAAATAAATGAAATTTCGAAGCAATAAAGTTTTTATGCGGATGTTTTAGAAATAATAATAATCAGCAGGTTGAAGGTTTTAATTAATAGCATGATCAGGTTTTTTATCATATATATGATGGCTTAGGTTTTGCAATCTTAACTTTTCAACATATCAACATTTGCCTTTCGGGTTAAACTAATAGTATCAAATATTCGTTATTATTGTAACAATTAAAACTAAGAGAATGGATAATAATTTCTCAACACAGGTAAAAGAAATAATTTCCTACAGTCGCGAAGAAGCCCTCAGGCTTGGAAACGATTTTATAGGAACGGAGCATTTGGTATTAGGCCTTATCCGCGACGGGGAAAATACAGCAATCAAGATACTTAAATCCCTCAACGTAGACCTATATGAGTTGAGAAAGGAGATAGAGATTGCGGTGAAGGATAAAACAGGGAAGAACATTGCAAATATTAATTCCCTTCCCTTAACCAAACAGGCAGAAAAAGTAATCCGTATTACGGTTCTGGAAGCGAAGGCATTAAAAAGTTCGCTGGTAGAAAGTGAACATCTAATGCTGTCGATCCTAAAAAATAAAGAAAATATTGCCACCCAAATACTTGGACAATTTGACGTGGATTATGATGTGTTTAAAAACGAACTGGGTTTTGTGACAAGCAATCCTCCGCAGGCTGAATTTAATGAAGAAGATGATTTTGATGAAGAAAGAAAACAGTATGGGCAGCAACCCCGGTCACCAAAAGGAGGTGCGGCTGCGGGGCAGGCGAAAACGAAAACTCCGGTGCTTGATAATTTCGGAAGGGATATCACAAGGCTGGCTGAAACCGGTTCTCTCGATCCGATCGTTGGGCGCGAAAATGAAATAGAAAGGGTTTCACAAATATTATCACGCAGAAAAAAGAACAACCCGATTTTAATTGGTGAACCAGGAGTGGGTAAAACAGCGATTGTTGAAGGGCTTGCCTTACGCATTGTTCAAAGAAAAGTATCAAGGGTACTTTTTGATAAAAGAGTTGTGAGCCTCGACCTTGCTGCATTGGTTGCCGGTACAAAATACCGCGGCCAGTTTGAAGAAAGGATGAAGGCAATCATGAATGAACTTGAAAAGAACCGTGATGTCATTTTATTTATTGACGAGATTCATACGATCGTTGGTGCAGGAGGCGCAAGTGGTTCACTGGACGCTTCTAATATTTTCAAACCCGCTTTGGCCCGTGGCGAACTGCAATGCATAGGTGCTTCTACTTTGGATGAGTATCGTATGCACATTGAAAAAGATGGTGCATTAGACAGGCGTTTTCAAAAAGTAATTGTTGAACAACCTTCGGTTGATGAGGCCATTGAAATACTTACAAATATTAAAAGTAAATACGAAGATTATCATAATGTAACATACAGTAAAGAAGCAATTGAGGCATGTGTGAAACTAAGTGATCGTTATATGACCGACAGGCTTTTACCAGATAAAGCCATTGATGTACTTGATGAAGTAGGAGCACGAAAACATATTAAGAATATCAACGTTCCAGAGGCCATCCTCGATCTGGAAAAAAAGATAGAAGATATAAAGCTTGAAAGAAACAAAGTAGTTAAGAGCCAGAAATTCGAAGAAGCTGCTTCTTTAAGAGACACTGAAAAACGTTTGCAGGAAGATCTTGAAAAAGCAAAGAATTTATGGGAAGAAGAAAGCAAAAACAAACGTTTCCCAATTGAAGAAGAGGATATTGCCGAAGTGGTACATATGATGACAGGTATTCCTGTTAAGCGTATGGTACAGGCTGAAACGGATAAACTTCGTCGAATGGGCGATGATCTTAAAGGAGCTGTAGTGGGACAACAGGAGGCTATTTCAAAAGTGGTAAAATCTATCCAACGTAACCGGGTTGGATTGAAAGATCCTAAGAAACCAATCGGAACATTTATTTTTCT
>JBDSBG010000162.1:0-2545 GCA_039921685.1 Ferruginibacter sp. | reverse complement strand
GTTGCCAATACTGCCGACCCGTTAAGCGGCACAAGACAATATGTAATGGAGATCGATACGACAGAATTATTCAATTCAGCATTTAAAAAAACTTATACTCAAAGCGGCGGCGGCGGGATTGTAGAATTTACACCAACAAACCTGACATTTACCGACAGCACTGTTTATTACTGGCGTGTGGCAATGATTCCTTCCGGAACGAATGCTTATATCTGGAACGGGTTTTCTTTTGTCTACCTGGCCAACAGCTCCACCGGCTTTAATCAATCACATTATTACCAGCATTTAAAATCAAATTATTCAGAGATCACACTGGATGCTGACAGGAAATTTCATTTTCAACGGCTTCCGAGAAACCTGATCATACGGACAGGTATAGCCCCTTATTACACAGCTTTTTCAATTAATGTTGATCTTGACATCCAGCAATTGGAAATTTACGGTTGTAAATACCATAGCATACAGGTTTATGTTTTTGATTCAACAACCTTGCAGCCATGGAGAAATCACAATGTGAGCCCAACTGCAGCACAATTTGGCAGCTGGCCTGTTTGCCAAAACTCAGCAACTCCTGATGACCCATCAAGGATATTTTTTGAATTTCCATATGGAGATCCGGTTCGGAGAAAAGCAGCCATGGATTTTATAAACGATTCAATCCCTGCGGGGAAATTTGTAGCGATCACGAATCTTGGTACTACCAGCAATACCTCTTTTATTAATCAATGGAAAGACGATACGCTCTCACTTGGTAGCGGACGTTCATTGTATCATACATTAAAATCAATAGGGTTTACGCAGATAGATAGTTTTTATCACAACCTGCCATTCCTTTATTTCTACCAGAAAGGGATGCCTGCTTTTATCCCAACACAGGTAATGGGTCCTGATGATACAACACATATAGACGAGGCCTTTACTTTAAAAAGCATTAGCACAAGCGGAAAAATTCAGTCAGCAGCATATGGGCCTGCACGTTCATGGTCGTCTATGCATTGGCGTGGGTTTAGCCAGGATCCTGATCCACAAACCGATAGCGTAACGGTTGAGGTTTGGGGAGTTAGAGCAAATGGAACAATGGATTCACTGGCAACGGTTGCACCTGCACAGGATACCAGCCTTGCTTTTGTAAATGCAACTACTTACCCTTACCTGCGCCTCGTGATGCAAAACAGTGATAAAGTAAATATAACGCCCCACCAATTACGGTACCTGCGGGTGAATGCCGACCTCGTTCCGGAAGGTGCTGTTGCCCCTGGTATTTTATTTTCAATGAAAGACACTGTTCTTCAGGGTGAACCGCTTGAACTAAGGCTTGCATTTAAAAATATCAGCCAGACTGCTTTTGACAGCTTACTTGCGGTAAAACTCATTGTAAAGGATCGCAATAATGTAGATCATTTGTTAACGGTGCCAAAACGGAAAGCATTGGTAGCAGGCGATACGTTGTTGCTTACTTATACAATTGATACTAAAGACCTTCCCGGTAAAAACACTTTGTCTGTGGATTTTAATCCCGACAATGATCAGCCTGAGCAGTATCATTATAACAATGTACTCTTCAAAGATTTTTTTGTAACCGAAGACAGGTTCAACCCGCTGCTGGATGTTACTTTTGATGGTGTACATATACTCAACCAGGATATTGTGTCGGCCAAGCCACATATTCTTATCAAACTAAAAGATGAGAGCCGTTTCCTTGAATTAAAAGATACGTCTTCCATAAAATTACAGGTAAGATATCCTGATCAAAGCCTGCACACTTATTATTTTGGAGATACGATGCGCTTTACACCCGCTAACCTGGCAACAGGGCAAAATACAGCTACCATCGATTTCACTCCAAGCTTCTTAACCAATGACCAGGGTGAAGATGGCCTGGATTATGAATTGATCGTTACAGGAAAAGATGCGGTCGGAAATAAAGCCGGCGATCTTGATTACCATATCGCCTTTAAGATCATTAGTAAGCCAATGATATCAAACCTGTTTAATTATCCGAATCCGTTCACTACATCTACAGCTTTTGTGTTTACACTCACAGGAAGTGAAATTCCAAATATGAGGATACAGATACTAACGATAACGGGTAAGGTTGTAAAAGAAATTTCAAGGGCCGAGCTTGGGAATGTTCATATCGGTACAAATATCACCGATTACAAATGGGATGGAACTGATATGTATGGACAAAAACTTGCCAACGGTGTTTACATTTACAGGGTGATCAGTTCCTTGAATGGAAAAAGTTTAGAAAAATACCAAACCATGTATGGCACAGGCAACAGCCAAAAGAATACAAATAAATTGTTTAACAAAGGTTACGGTAAAATGTACCTGATGCGGTAGAGCCTTCAAATTAAAAAGAAAGCTGTCTCTGTTATAGGGGCAGCTTTTTTGTTATATCGAAAATTAATTTACTGGTTGCTCTTTATGAAATATTCAATATTCAACAATCAATGCTCATTACTCAACGGAGAAAAACGCATAACTCGTGTATTTCATTGAACGTTGAATATAGGATTAGGTAGAATAAGCGCATAGCCTT
>JBDSBG010000161.1:0-66349 GCA_039921685.1 Ferruginibacter sp. | reverse complement strand
TTAAAATGGGAGGCGAGATAAGGTCTACACAGGCAACCCTTGTATCGGGGGGATTGATGATACTGTTCTTAATGATCGGCAAACAATTCCTCAATTTCCTGGGATTGGATGTGCATTCATTTGCGGTGGCTGGTAGCATTGTAATATTTATCATCGGGTTGGAAATGATATTAGGCATGGAATTCTTTAAGCCTGATAATAATCCAAAAAGCGGGAGCGTAGTTCCCATTGCATTCCCACTCATTGCAGGTTCGGGAACACTTACAACCATCATGAGTTTAAAGGCAAATTATCATGATGCGAATATATTCATTGCCATTTTGATAAACTGTGTGGTGATCTTTTTGGTACTGAAATCATTGAAGTGGATAGAAAAAATGCTCGGTCCGAATGGTATGATCGTAATTAGAAAATTTTTCGGCGTAATATTGCTGGCCATTGCCGTGAAAATATTCGGTACGAATATTCAGGCGTTTGGTAAATAAGCTGTCAGGTTGATTAACCTTTCAAAAGATCTTAAAATATGAAGTGCCTTTTGTATCAAGTATTCTTTATACAGCATCTTGCATCACGCATCTTCTAACGGCCTCGTAGTACAATGGATAGTATAAGAGTTTCCGAAGCTCCAGACCCAGGTTCGATTCCTGGCGAGGCCACTATTAAATTCTCAAAAAGAACCTTCGCTAGCCGTTTGATATTTCAAAAAACTTTCAGGTATTAAAAAGTTGTCAAAATCTAAACCGGTCTTTCATTATGCCAATAAACAGATCTTTTTTTCTCCTGGATACTTCCAGTTCTTTTCCATTAGAAAGGGTAACTATTCCACCTTCCCCACGCTGGTAACCTTTTACATGATGCAAATTGACCAGGTAGAATCGGTGTATCCTGATAAAGTCATTGAAGTTTAACAGTTCTTCATATTCAAGAATTGATTTTGAAGCTGTAATTTTTTGCCCGTTTACCAGATGAAAAGTAGTATAGCTTGATTCTGCTTCACAATAAATAATCTCATTAATTAGCACTACCTGGAAACCCTTCAGGGAAGGAATGCAGATTTTAATATCTATTTGTTTATGCTGTTGTTGAATATTGTACAACAGTGTTTCTATATTTTTATTGATGGCGCCTTCTGCAATTTTTTTTCCGGCCCGGTCAACTGCATTCATTAAATCGTCTTCATGCACCGGTTTCAGTAAATAATCAACAGCACTGTATTTAAATGCCTGTATGCTGTATTCATTGTGTGCGGTTACAAAAATAATCTGGAAATTGATCGTCTTCATTTCCGCAAGCATTTCCAGGCTGTTTTTTCCAGGCATGGAAATATCCATCAATACCAGGTCTGGTTTTAATTGCTCTATGTTTTCTTTTGCATCCGCAGCATTGCAGCAGGTAGCTACAATTTTAATTTCCGGGCAATTAGCCTCCAATATTTTTTTCAAAGTATTAATGCCACGAGGTTCATCATCCACTAAAATTGTTTGTATCATATTACAATTGTTTTATTCTATATCAAGCGGAACGGTTAAAGCTGCTATTGTTCCGCTGCTGTCATCTCCCGGTATTTCACTCTTATCTGAAATAACCAGTTTGTATTGCATGGAAAACTTTTCATTTAGCAGCTCAATTCGTTTATTGATGTTTTGAACTGCAATTGAGTGATGATCGTTGTCTGTTTTTTTATTTTTAAGCGATTGCCTGAAGCCAACACCATTATCCTCAATCATGCATAGCAATTCCTGCTGTTGCTGTTTGAAAGAAATGGTTAACTGCTTTTTACCCTCTTTTAACTGCAATCCATGCCAGATGGCATTTTCCACCAGGGGTTGCAATAGCATCGGCGGTATTTTTATTTGTTTGATGTCGAGAGAGCTGTCGGTGTTGATGCTGTAATGGAAGTTATCGAACCTTAACTGTTCTATGGAAATATACCTTTCAAGATGGTTTATGGTAGCATCCAACGTAGTGAATGAATGAATGGATTGTTCCAAAGTGTCACGAAGTAATTGTGCAAAAGTACTGAGGTATTTGGAAGCCTTTTCTTTTTCTCCTGTTAGTATCATTTCTTTAATGCTGTTAAGGCAATTGAATATAAAGTGTGGATTCATTTGTGCATGCAATGCTTTCATTTCATATTCTGATAATTGCTGGTTAAGTGCTGCTGTTTTCCTGATTGCTGTTATCCTCCTCCTCACCAGCAGGTATATAATTAACGCAGCAAGAACGCTACAGCCGATAAGAAACATTTTCGTTTTCCAGAAGGGAGGATTTACAGTGATAAATATTTCTGTTACCTGTTCTGGCCACAGGTTATTCAGGGAATACACTTTTACCCGAATTGTATTAATGCCGAAAGAGAGATTGTTGAAGAGGATCGACTGCTGTGTGCCGATTTCCGTCCAGGTACTATCTCCTTTGTTTAATAACTGGTATGCATACCGCATATTTATGGCATCGGTATAATTAACAGCACTTATGCTTAACCGTATGTCATTGTTAAAGTAGGGCAGCGTAATGCTTTTACCCGGGTTATATAAAGTGGTATCGCTCAGTATATGAATTTCACTGATAAATACAACAGGTGGTTGTAATTGTTTCTGCAAAGCTGAATCTGTTATCCAGCACAGCAGGTTACCAAACCCCATGTAAGTGGCTCTGCTGCCGGTATCATAGTAAAAGCCTTCCATGGTAATGGCTTTATCGGGAAGGCCATCGGCATAACCAAAGTTGTTACAGGCCAATGTATTTATATCCAATACGCCCAGCAGATTTTCTGTCGGCAAAAAGAATTTATTGTTTTTAATAAATGGGTAAGTGTAAACATTATCACCTGGTAGTTTGTTTTCTTCCCTGAGGTGCAATACAGGGCCGGATTTTCCGAGCCGTGCCACTCCGTCGCTGTTTACAATAACCCAGATATTTCCGTGTTCATCGCCTGCAACAGCAAATCCTTTTTTTGTATTATGCTGCTGGGGCAATTTTTCTATCAAAGTATCAATTTGCCTGCTTTGCCGGTTCCACCTTACAAAAGCATCTCCGCCAATCCATACATTTCCATTCCAGTCATCAGCAAAACAAAATGCCCTGTTCACTTTAAGGAGTTTATTTGGTGCCGAGTCATCTATTACTTCCACCTTATTAGTGGCAGTATGGTAGAGTAAGAGTTTATTAATTTCCACCGGGGCCATCCAGACGTCATTATTAATATCCTTATGAAAAAAATACAGGCGGCTGTTTTCAATTTCCTTGCTTTTTGCAGCAGCTTTTACTTTACCAAAACGGTAATCGTTTACATTCATCCACCAAAGCCCTTTTTCTGTACCCAGCCAGAGGGTATCGGGGTTTTTTAAAAACAGGTTATTAACCGGGGCGAAGGAAAAATCAATTTTCTTTATTTCTTTTTTGGAGCCTTGCTCAAGTACGGTAATGGAGTGGTTGGATTGCGCAACAAATAATTTGTTTTTACTGCCGCTCACCGCAATGATATTGTGATGCAGACCATTTAAATTTTCACTGCTTATCTCTGCCGATTGTATTACGTGTTTGTTTTTATTTTCGCAAAAAAGGCCTTCATCGGTACCTATCCATACACGATTGTCCCTGTCGGTAAACAGGAACGTACAATGCATTCCAGTAAAATGTTTTATTCCATCACAGGTAATTAAATTCTTTTCTGAATTATATTGAATAATAAAAAAGCCGTTATTCATTGAGCAAAGTGCCCAGGTAGAATCATTCAGTTTACAAAACCTGCTGAAGGCGTCAACTTCTTTTTCTACATTAAAAGGCATTTTAAAAGCTGCCTGTTTTCCAAATTGAATATCTGCCAGTTCAATTTCATTCAGTGTTTTGTTTACCAGTATAAATTTTCCAGTTGTAAGAGCATAGAGCTTGTTACCTGGAGTAAGTTGTAAAGCCGCATGAACATAATCAAGCCCCGGATAGGCTTTGTGTTTTTGTGTAAACAGTCCGTTAGCGGAGTTATAAAACAGCAATCCTTTTTCTGTTTCCTGCATCAGGCTTCCATCGGGTAATACAAACAGTTGCCATCCAAACATCATCCATGATCTGCCAATATCTTTTGGGGTATAATAGTCATACCTGCTTACCAGGTTACCGCCAGGGTTAAAAATGTATAACCCTGTTTTGGTGGATACACCGTAGTTACCGGCGGCGTCCTGCTTTACATCTTTACAAAGGTTGGCCCAGTAGTTAATTTCTGGTGCAGCTGGTATTACAAGATTAATGGAACTAAGGTCTTTAGCCGACATAAGCTGCACACCACTTGCAGTGAGTATTCCAGTTTTATTGCCATGCAATAATTTTAAATTCTTTATATCATTATCAATTATAGAAGGGGTACTGTTTGTGTGCTGTATTTTTTTGAAAACACTGCCGTCGAACCTGTTAAGTCCCTGGTGGCTGCCAAGCCATATATACCCGATGCTGTCTTGAATTATTCCCGTAAGCTTGTTGCTGCACAGCCCGTCTTTAAAAGTATAATGCCGGAAATTCCTTTGCTCAAACTGGGCCATGCTTACCAATGGCAACAGTATTAAAAAAAATGGGATATAGAAGGCTGGTTTGTACATGTTATTACATGATAAAAGTAATGAATGCAAACAAAGAAATCGGGGTGTAGCACATTTCAGGTAAAACAGTACGCCGCTCCATTTAAAAATCCTGCCGCTTAACAGAAATATGCAACCACTCCTTAGATTTCATACTGGGAAAAAAATATCATTGTTAATTTCAATATGATAGCCTTTCATGACAAACCTTCCTGTATCCTTCATTCATGATGCTAAATTTTTTTTATGAAGTTTTTTTTACACTGCAAAAGTGCCCGGCTATTTAATTTTTCACTGCTGTTTATGCTGCCGGTTTTTGTGCAGGCTGCCATACGGTATGTAAAACCAACTGCAACCGGTACGGGTACGGGCTTAAGCTGGGCCAATGCAAGCGGCGACTTACAGGCCATGATAACAGCCAGCAGCAGTGGAGATGAAGTATGGGTAATGCAGGGAATCCATTATCCTACAAGGCTTGCCACTACAGGTGCAGTAAGTGTTGGTAACCGTGGGGATGCGTATGTATTAAAAGCTGGTGTAAGTGTCTATGGGGGTTTTTTAGGTACAGAGTTAATTCGTTCTTTAAGAAACTATACCAGTAATGTAACAACACTCAGTGGTGATATTGGTACCCCCATAACCAAAACAGATAACTGTTATCATGTAGTGATAGCAGCAGGGCCAATATCCGGTAATGGTTTGCTGGATGGCTTTACCATAAGCAATGGATATGCAAATGCTGCCCTGGCAAATACAGTTAATGCTCAGGCTAATGGCGTAGTACACAACCGGGGCGGCGGAATTTATATTATAAACGCATCTCCATCTATAAAAAACTGTATTATCTGGAGAAATGAAGCATTAAATGGCGTAGGTGGTGGTGGTATTTTTAGCAATTCAACTGCATCTCCGATAATCAATAATTGCAGTATCAATAGTAACAGTACTACAGGGGCTGGCTCTAATGGTGCCGGGGTGTATTTTGCATCTACCGCAGGAACAATTAGTACTTGTACTTTTACCAGTAATGGATCTTCAGCAGAAGGGGGTGGTTTATATATCGCCACTACAGGCGCACCTGCCGTTACCGATTGTGATTTTACCAGCAACACATCCGTTTCTAATGGTGGTGGGCTGTGTAATTATTCCAGCGCAGCTATTAATATTGCCGATTGCGATTTTACATCTAATGCCGCTCCCGATGGAGCAGGACTTTATAATCAAGCTGCTTCTCCTGTTATTAGTAATTGTAATTTTTTGAGTAATACCGCCAGTAGTGGTGGCGGAGGCATACGTAATTATTCAAATGCGTCGCCAACTGTTACAGATTGCGAATTTACAGGCAATACGGGAGGATCTTATGGTGGAGCAATGTATAATACATCATCTTCACCAATAATAACAAATTGTAGTTTTTCTTCAAATGCAGTTACCATAGCGGGATCTAATTTAGGTGGTGGTGGTATCTGTAATACTTCTTGCACTAACGTAGCAATATCAAACTGTACTTTTACTTCCAATACTTCAACCCCAAATTTAGGTGGTGGTATTTTGGATTACACTTCTTCTGACACACATATATCCGCCTGTACTTTTACTTTCAACAGTGCTGTTCATGGAGCAGGCATCTTTATAAAAAATTCTAATAATACTTTAGTTGAAACATCTGCTTTTTTATCAAATACCGCTACAGGTGGTGGTGGCGCAATTTATAATACTGCCATTATTTCCACATTTACTAATTGCAAATTACTGGGCAATGTAGCAGATCATGGAGGTGGAATGGCTTTCTTAAGCACAACAATAACACAAGTTACCAATTGCCTTATCACCGGAAACAAAGCCGCCAATGGAGCCGGTATTTTTTCAAATAATTCATCGTCAAATTCCTTCAGCAATTGCACCATTGCTTCAAACCTTGCAACAACTTCCGGAGGTGCATTGCAACAAGTAAACACAGTAAATGCAACGATTAGAACCAGCACATTGAATAATTGTATTATTTGGGGAAATTCGGCAGTTGCAAATAATCATATTCAAGTTGTATCAGGTGTTGTCAATGTAACTTATTCTGATATACAGGGAGGTTATACCGGTACAGGAAATATTAATTCGGATCCATTATTTGTAAGTCCACAATTAGCTTCTGCAGCGCCGATAATAACAGGAGATTACAGGTTGCAAAAATGCAGCCCTGCAATAAATGCCGGTGACAATTCAGCAATACCATCTGGAATTACAACCGACCTGGATGCAACCACCCGAAAAGTTTTTTTTACTGTTGATCTTGGAGCTTATGAATATCATACCTCTTTTGCTATACCTGATGCAGCGGGTATAGTATATGTAGATGAAACAAAAAATGGGGATGGCAGCAGTTGGATTAATGCACTAACAGAACTGGCAGATGCACTGATAGCGGCAAAATACAATACTTCCATTACACAAATATGGGTAGTAAAAGGAACTTATTATCCTAAATATAATGCTGCCGATGGAGCATCCTTATTTTGTAGCAACACTAATAGAAATAATGCTTTCGTACTGGTAAATAATGTAAAAGTGTATGGTGGTTTTGCAGGTACAGAAACATTAACATCACAAAGAAACTGGACTACAAATGTTAGCACATTAAGTGGTGCTATTGGAACATTAAATGACATTTCAGATAATAGTTATCATGTAGTAATAAGTACCGGTGCAGTTGGCACAGCTACACTTGATGGTTTTTCGGTAATAAGTGGTAACGCAAATGGTTTTAGTTTTATAACAAGTAATAGTACTACTTTGGAACAACAGTATGGCGGAGCAATGTTTATTAGATCTTCGTCTCCTTTAGTAAGCAATTGCAAATTTTCTAACAATACCGCTTATGCAGCAGGGGCATTAAGATTAAATTCATCTGCCACTACAATTGCAAATTGTATAATTACGGGCAATACCTCAACGAATAGTGTTGGGGGCGGAATTTATTTAAATTCTTCCTCATCTTCATTTATAACAAATTGTACCATCGCAGGAAACAGAGCTTACGAGGGAGGTGGAATTGCTATTCAATCATCTAATAATGCAGTCAGCAATACTATTGTATGGGGCAATATTGCAACTGGCCCGTTATTAAGTCATAATATCTATATTCAATCATCCACGCCTATTATTTCATATAGTGATATAGAAGGAGGATACGCTGGTAATATTAACGCCGACCCATTATTCGTCAATCCTCAGTTAGCCTCTGCTGCCCCAACTATTTTAGGGGATTATCATTTGCAACGATGTAGCCCGGCCATTAATTCAGGTAACAATACAGGAGTAACTGCAGCAGATTTAGATGGAAACCCCCGCATTTTCAATACCACGGTTGATATAGGTGCTTATGAAGTACAATACGCTCTGGCAAGTACATCGGGTATTGTTTATGTTGATGCAACAAAAAATGGCGATGGTAAAACATGGGCTACGGCAGTACCAGAATTCGGTGATGCTTTAAAGGCTTCAAAATATAATAGCTCCATTACACAAATATGGGTGGCAAAAGGCACTTATTATCCTTTATACGATGCTGCTACATCAGGTTGTAGTCCAACAGATAACCGTGATAAATCTTTTGTACTTGTAAACAATGTAAAAGTATATGGTGGTTTTGCCGGGGGAGAAACTGATACTACCGGAAGAAATTTTGTTACCAACGAAACAATATTGAGCGGTGATTTAGATAATGATGGGGATATTTCCGATAATGCTTATCACGTACTTATTAGTGCAGGAGCTGTAGGAGTATCCGAATTGGATGGATTTACTATTACAAAAGGAAATGCAAATGGCACGAGTGACATTACGGTAAATGGAAATATAACTGATAGAGTAAGAGGCGGTGGAATTTCCAGTTTATCTTCTTCGCCTTCTATCAGGAATTGTAAATTCTCATTCAATGCTGCAAGTTCCGGCGGGGCAATTGCACATTTAACCGCTAATTCGATAATAACAAATTGTTCATTTTTATCCAACACAGCAATAAATGGAGGGGCAATAGATAATTATTTAGCCTCATCCACTACTATAACCAATTGTATGTTTTCATTAAATACCGCTACGTCGGCCGGCGGCATTATGAATAGTGGCGGTTCGAATATATCGCTTACCAATTGTACATTTTCTGCTAATACCGCTGTTAACGGTGGTGGATTGTATAACCATGCTTCTACAACTGCCATTATAACCAACTGTTTGTTTTCAGGAAATAATTCAACAAATGGCGGAGGAATGTATATTAGAAGTTCATCTCCCCAAATTAATAACAGTACCTTTTCTGGAAACCTGGCTTCTACAGCCGGCGGTGGTATTTATAACAATAATTCATCCCCTGTTATAAAAAATAGTATTGTTTGGGGAAACATGGCAACAACAAATAATGCTATTTCAATCTTATCCGGAATACCAGTAATCAACAATAGCATTGTAGAAGGCGGTTATATTGGAGGTACAAACATCATTGACAAAAACCCAATGTTTTTAAATCCAATAGCTGCCTCTAATGCCCCTACAACTTTAGGCAATTACCGCCTTGGCCCTTGCAGCCCGGCTATTAATATCGGCAATAATACAAATGTGCCCGGAGGCATTTCCGCTGATCTGGAGGGCAACCCCCGCATCATGTTTACCGATGTTGATATGGGTGCTTACGAAGTGCAGGCCATTGACTTTACCAGTACATCCTGGCAAGGACGAAATACTAACTGGAATGATAAAATAAACTGGTGCGGCGGCTATGTTCCAATAGCCACCACTAGTGTAACTATACCGGGTAGCCTAAGTAATTACCCTGTTATTGCTGCTAGCTTTACCAACGAAGTAAAAAATATTTCATTGGCTAATGCTTCTTCGCTCACTTTAAACAGCACAGCGAAACTCACCATAAACGGCACGTACACCAACAGTGGCAGCACCATTACCAACAACGGTACCTGGGTAATGGCAGGCAATGCGGCTACACAAATTTTTCCGGGGGCAGCTGGTAACATAACAGCCATGCATAACCTTCAGATCAATAACCCCAATGGCATCAAGCTAAATAAGTCCTTTTCTATTACGGGCTCATTGATTCCAACCGCCGGGAATATCAACCTGGATAATGATACCATAACACTTAAGTCAACCTCAACCGGTACAGCAAGCCTCGATGTTATTCAACCGGCTGCGTCTATTAGTTATACCGGAACGGGTAAATTTGAAGTGCAACGATTTATTAATACTGGAACTGGCCCGGGCGAGCATAGTAAGTCCTGGCAGTTCCTGGCTGCGCCTGTTACGGGGCAATCCATTTTTCAGTCATGGCAGGAAAATGGCCTTACACCAACCGGTTTCGGTACATGGATAACGGGAACGGGCAGTGGCTTTGATGCAACTACTACAACTGCATCTGTAAAATATTACGATATTGCAACAAGTGCTTATAAAGCCGTAACCAGCACTGCCAACCCTTTGTTGAATAAGCTTGGGTATATGTTGTTTGTGAGGGGCGATCGCACGGTTGTAACTTCCGGAGGTTTACCCAACAACACGTGTATGCGTAGCCGCGGACAGGTATACAGCCCATCTAACCCACCACCGTCCGTTACTGTTCCGGCTAATTCATTTCAAACTTTTGGTAACCCATATCCCTCCCGCATTGAATTCAGTACTGTGCGGGCTGCAAGCAGCGGCATCAATGATGTGTTTTACGTGTGGGACCCTAAACTGGCAGGTACCTATAACCTGGGCGGTTGGCAAACAATCAGCGGTATTGCGGGTTATATACCTACTGTTGGCGTACCTCCCTCGGGCAATCCTGCAACCATAATTTATCCTGCGGGCGTGCCTGCTCCTTTCATCGAATCAGGAATGGCTGTATTTGTAAAAGGAAACGGAACAGGAGGCGCAATAAGTTTCAATGAAAATTGTAAATCAGATAGTAGCAGGCTGGTAACCCGGCAAAACGATAATGGAAACAATCTTGTAGACAGGCAATGGCTTTATGCCAGCTTGTTTACAAATACAGGGGAAATAGCCGACGGAAATATAATTGCTTTTGATGATGGCTTAGGTAATAATGTAAATGAATATGATGCTACCAAGATTGTAAATGGTGGAGAAAATTTTGGTATTATAAGGGATGAAAATATACTGGCTGTTGAAGCAAGGGAACCGCTTGCTGTAACAGATACGATATTTTACTATACAACTAATCTTCGGCAACAACCTTACCAGCTAAGATTTGCCCCGGTTAATATGAGTTCTGTAAACCTCCAGGCTTTTTTGATTGACAGGTATACAAATGTAAATTTGCCCCTATTGCTAACTGATAGTACTTATGTGGATTTTAATGTTACTGAAGATGCAGGCTCTTCAGCTCCTGGCAGGTTTATCATTGTATTTGCACCTCTTATACCATTAGATGTAACATTTGAGGATATTAAAGCCTGGCGGCATGAACAAAATATCAATGTAGAATGGCACATACAAAATGAAACAAATACATTGTTGTACTATGTAGAGAGATCTGGCGATGGTAGCCAGTTTACACCGATCGGTAAGATGCAGCCAAAAAATAATAATGGAGGTGCTGCATATTATATATGGCCCGATACCAAGCCTCTCAGCAAGGGAAATTTTTACAGGATAAAAAGTATAGATCATAACGGGGATGCACAATACAGCAGGATCGTGAAGGTACTGTTCATTGATAAACCGGCAGGAATAGAAGTGTATCCAAACCCGGTAACAAATGGTAAAATACAACTATGGTTTATTGGTATGCCCGAAGGAATATATGTAGTAAATATTTTCAATGCGCAAGGGCAATGCCTGTTTAAAAAGCAGTTACTACATCAAGGTGGTACTAATATGGAAACGGTAACGCCAGCAGTTTACTTTGCACATGGGAATTATCAATTGCTCATAACTGGCCCGGGGAATACTAAGATCACAGATAAAATAATTTACTAAATCATCCACCGTTACAATTGGAGAATCTAAACTTGTTAGCACAAACTGATTTGATTGTTGCGGATTCTCTGGGAAACCAGTAAGCTTACAGTGTGCTACGCCAGACAACTTTTTTACCTTTCTTGCTGCTGCAAGTGGTATTTAGTTTGAAGAAACTTTTTAAGCGTGAGTTTCTTATAGGAATTGTCCGTAGTGTAGGGTTTAGAGGAACTTTCAAGGATAGGGTTTCAGTTTTGATTTGTACTTCCATGCGCACATAGGATACCTAGTCGCCCTCTCTTTCGGTACTTTAGTACCGTACTAAGTGTCTCCAGTTTTAAAAAGGTTACCTCAATCAATGTACCCCCAACTGAGGCAGCTCTTACAAAACTTTTTTACAACCCCTGCATTTCTACATTGCCTACATGTTTTGGGTAAGTCAATTTGAAATGTTCTTTATGGCCATCAAGGTTTCTTTGGTTTATTTTCTAAGGTTTCAATACGATTTCAATGTTCATCTCTGTTGATCTTTGTTCAACGGTTTCGCCCCTGGCGAGGCCACTATCAAAATCAAGCGGGACAAGGCTTTCAGCGCATTAAGAAATGTCGGGTTGCCTTTCCGGTTGCCCTTTGAAGTATCTACGATACATTCTTGCAGATAGGGAAGTCACTTGGGAGTAATCAAGTAGACAAGGTATTCCTCAATTTTTTACTTGTTCCTCGCTTGTAAATATTTAATGCTTATTTAATGCGGTTTCTTTAATGTTGTCGCTTTCAAACTTCTATTACAGGTTTAAAAGTGTGGTGATTGTTGAATATAGCTGTCGGCTTAGCTGCTAATTTCTAGCGAGTTGGCGCTTTCCGAAAGTTTTCCAAAGACCTGCACTTTCTCCGCCACTTACATCATCAGGACTAAGGATTTACAAAGCGATGGTTATGTTGTTTATGAAATTATAAACAAACAAGACGGCATTGAGCTGCTTCATTGCATGGCGCATGCCAGGCGTATGTTCCATGATGCCCTGGACAATGATAAGCAACGTGCCAGATATGCTTTGGAACAGATACAGCAGCTTTATGCTATTGAAAGGACGAGCAAAAAAAGAGGCACTAAACTTTGCTGAGATTAAAGAAGTGTGTCAACAAAAAGCTGTTCCTATCCTTGCTGGATTAGGCAACTGGATGAGAGAGCAATATGTTGAAGTTACTCCCAAAAGTGCCATTAGCAAGATGTAGTTCGTCGGAGGAATATTTTATAACCTTCGTGGTCTCACCGCACAAGTACGTCACGCACATAGCCAAACCCTGCATACTTGCTCTAGCAGTGAAGTGTGAGTTTACCTGCTTTGAAGTTTTGGGGGTGCGCTCTTGCTGCATTGGTATTCAGGATCCTCGATGCCGGAATATAAATTTGCGTCTTTATCATCCAGGTAAGAACAATAGAAATGAACTTTTGGATCTTCTCCGTCAAAAAAATAAAAAAAATAAAATTGCTCACCACCATCGAGTGATGCAAATGACCAAAAATCTTTTTTAGGTTTTACGTCCTCATTTTTCATCTCTTCCTTGCATTCTTCCTGGAATCCTTTCCAATATGGTTCTCCATCAACAAAACAACCCTGGTCCATATCCCCGATCATATTGGCTTCATTTCCTCCCAAAAATAAGAACTCGCGGAAAACTGATGGGAATATTTTGCCAATGGATTGTTCTATTTCAGTGATCTGTTCTTCTGAGATACCTTCATTGTCAATATCTTCAATCGTAGGTGTTTTCTCCATTTTCTTTAAATAAAGTAACTCCATTCTTCTTTAATTTATTTTATTTGTTTCAGCAATTGTTCATAATTTTTTATAGTTCTGACATCACGTATTTTTCCTTTTGCATTTTTAAATTTAGGACTACTTACTGAAACCTTTGCACTATAATATTCTACTCAAATCAATATTTCCCGCCGGCAAATGGTACAAGGAGTAAAAGTACTTTCCCATTCCATTGTCATTTCTATTATATGGTTCAAGATTGTTGTCCATTTTAAGCAGGATTGTATTTTCACTATCAAACCACCGCCTTTTTTTAGGTTTAGGTTCATAATTCATCGGTGTTTACTTTCGTTCAAACGTTTCGCCCCTGGCGAGGCCACAAATTTAGCTAGTACAAAAATTAAAAAGGTAAGCTGTTGCTATATCCTTCTCGGATAATGCAAAGCATTAACGATAAAAAGCTGTAAATCAAATAACGCCACCCTGCCTTGAGTTGAAAGCCCCTTCGGTTGGATAAGGGCGTTCATACCCCTTACACTCCCAAAGTTTGAATGCATTTCAAAAGAAAAAAATAATCGCCCTAAATGATGCGAAACCGAAAAGCTGCTCTTATATTTGCAACCAATTAGTTTCTTATTTAAATCGCCAATATTGAGAAAAATAATACCAAATAGAAATTAACGCTGCACCACCGAAGAATTGTCAGGCTGAGCTTGTCGAAGCCGGGTTAGTTAGGAAGATCACCTTCGACAAGCTCAGGCTGACAGACAAGTATTAATATCTAATTGGTATAAAACTAAGAGTGATCAGGTTGATTTTCTTCACTCAATTGCCTGGGCTACAAGATCGGGGGTATCAGATTTGCAGGTGATACCATGAACGGCTTTGTGTACCATAAGATCAACAAATAAAAACACGAAAAATGAAACAGAATTTGTTATTTGATTTTACTGTCGACAAAACAACGAACACCGTCTTCGTAGACAAAGAATTTGAAGCAGCACTTCCGCTGGTTTGGGATGCATTTACAAAGCAGGAAATTCTTGACCAATGGTGGGCACCAAAACCATGGGTATCAAGAACAAAATTTATGGATTTCAAAACGGGGGGTCGAAGATTTTATGCAATGGTAGGCCCTGAAGGCCAGGAGCACTGGTCAATCCAAAAGTTTACTTCAATTAGCCCAACAAGCAATTTCAAAATCCAGTCATCTTTCACAGACAAGGATGAAAATATAGATATTGATTTGCCCATTTCCGACTGGGATTTGAATTTCAGCGAACAAAACGGAACAACAACAGTGAACATTAGTATTAAACACCGAACGTTGGCTGATCTTGAGAAGATAATTGAAATGGGTTTCCAGGGAGGATTTACAATGACATTAAATTATTTGGAAAACCTTTTGACAACAATAGCGCAAAAATGATATTCGTTTTCAAAACATCTGTAAAAAATAGATTACAGATTAAAAATCTCAAACAACATATTGAAAAAATAATTCCTGATGCAAAATGGAATTTTGACCTCGAGGACAGGGAAAAAATCTTGCGTATCGACAGCGAAGAGAATATTGTTTTGGCAATCAGAAATCTGCTCAATGATCATAATCTCAGCTGCGAAGAGTTAGAGTGAATGGATAAACGTTCAGTAAGTCATTTCCTTCTCGTAATGAATAGTAGAAACACTATAAATTTCCGATGAATACAGCCATTAATTATTAACCTCCTCCACACAATCATTGCCGACTCCCGATTGCCGTTTCCCGATTGCCGTTTCCCGCTTCCCATCCACTTTTCCACCTTATATCCCCATCCGTGTAACAAAGCACGCATCAGGATAACTTTGCCAAAAATAAAAATCAATATGGCAAGGCAGATCAATACAAAAATTGTAGGCACATTCGAATCAGTTATTTATTATAAATCAGGAGAAGAATACCTTATGCGCTCAAAGGGAAACACGGGTGCACAGGCCGCAATCGCAAAACAACAGGCGGGTATTTTGGGAAAAGCGTCGGGAATTTCTGCAAAATTAAGGGCAGCTTTTAAACCGATGCTGCCCGGAGCCGCAGACCGTAAACTGATGTACCGGCTCAACAATGTATTGCAGCAATGGTTGAGAACAAACCCGGGAGAAGAAACAGCCCATGTTGATTCAATACCTGTGTTACAGGGTTTTTCTTTTAACAGCAATAACAGGGAAAATGATTTTTATGTTGCAATGCCCGTTACCAGAAATGTAGATGGCACTGTAAGTCTCCAATTACCTGCCTTCGATTCTCCAAATCCAATTTACCCATTGCCCTTTAACGGAACAATAAACCTGCAGGTTATAGCAGTTTCCTGCAATATTACAAATCTGTCTGACATAAATTCTTACGAAACCCAGCTTGATATAAATTATACAGGGCAACCAATCCCTGCACAACAATTGCCACTTGAGTTGGCAACAAAACCTGGGTGCCTTACAGTAATCGCTTTGTCTATTAACAAAGCAGCGACGGGAATAGTTTGGGCAATGTACAACTAACGGTAACCAGTAGAGGAACAGACCCGTGGCCGGTGCCAACCCCAGCAACGGTTGCGAATAGGAAGGATGAGCATTGGGTAAAATGGGTTTTATTTTATCCAGTGCAGAATGTAACTGTTAAGCTTAGTGCTAAGGATGTATCCCAATGTTTTTAAAGCTATTACGTTTCACATACTTATTCAGGATCCCTTAGTGTCACCATAACAGGAACATGATCACTGTACTTTTTCCAAACTTCATATTCACCTATTTCTACTGACTGGATCCTGGCTGAAAGGTCCCTGGACACAAAACAATAATCCAGGTGATACGGTTTGTCTTTGTGTTTATACAAATAAAATGTAGGATGTTGTTCTTTTCCCTGCGTTTGCTTATGTTGTAAATGGTAGCAACTAACGATACCATTTTCTTCCAGTCGCTTTACCACATTTGAATGATTGCCTTCCCTGCTTTTTCTATCCCAGATGGTATTGCTGTTAAAATCACCAATGAGGATCGTCGACTTGTTTTTTAAATGCCTGGCATAATGATGAACGGCTTTCCATACCTGTTCTACATATTGGCCGTCTGGATCATTGGGGTTGTTGGCCCACACTGCATATAACGTAAAATCATAGCCACTACCCGTAACCGCGATAGGAATAATCATTTTCAATGATGCATTGTGCGTCCTTTTTAACCTGAGTTTAAATTTGCCGTAAGAAAAAATGCCAAGGCCCTTATTGGTATTAGATCCGAACCAGAGCATGCCAGTTGGCTTGGGGATATCATCCTTGAATGATAATTTACCAGGATGTTCACATTCGGGAACTACTAAAATATCTGGCTTGTGAGAAAGGATCAAACCCGCTTTGTTCCTGAAAGCCATATTGCAATTCCATGTGATGATCTTCATGATAAAGTGAGAAACTAAGGATATCAATAATGAACCAGTTGTTTGCTGGTTCTATTCACTATCATTTACAAAGCCTTTCATACCATCTGCCAACATCAGTCCTTATATCTGCATAATATTTATAAATTGCTGATATAAGTTGCCCGCCAGCCCGTTGTGTTTTATATTCATTAATGGTGAAATAGCCCATGAAACCATTCCTGCCCATGATCACCGGCGGATCACTTGCTGTTGGATTGAATGGCGATGTGCTGCTCGTGGAGCTACCATACATTCCATTTGCATTCCAAATTGAGTTCGTATTGTAAGTAGAACCATAGGTTCCTTTTACATTCCAGATGGAGTTTGAATTGTTGATATCGCAATTGAGGCAACCTAAATAAACATCGCGGCTTATCCCACCGTAAATATTAAGTGGCCTTTGTGCGAATGATGAAGTTAATAGTAATAATAAAAAAATTGAGTATAAAAACTTCATGATTATTCGTGTTTAAATTCAATTTGAGTACTTTGAAGCCATCAATACTAAAGAGAAATGTTTTTTAAATTTCACTAAGCATAAATTAAAAACAGCCCGCTGTCATTAGTCACAATATAAGTTTTTCTCTCTGCATTTTGCAACAGTTGAGTTCCGGTCTGATGGCTTTGCTGATCATGTATCCGTTATTTCTTAAAATCGTTCAAATTCACATTAAAAGATATGGGGACGATCATTGGTACAGGTTGCCCCTTAAAAGTTCCCGCTGCCCATTTCGGGCCGTTCTTAATAATGTTGAAGCAGGTCTTTTCAAGTGGGCTCATTGTTTGCTCATTTTCACAAGGGGGCAATACCTGGCCCTCTGTGCCGATACGTAACATGAGGAATACATTTTGTGAGGAAGGCATGATGCTGTCCGCTACTGCTAATTTTAACTCAGCTTTGATGTAATATTCAACATTATTGTTGCTGCCATAAAAATCAGGATAAGTATTCATACTTAAATAATCCGTTGATGGGTCAGCAAGATATGAGCTATCTATTACATGAATGATGATATTATTCGCAGCATATACCTTGTTATTTTTATCATGCACCCTCAGGTTATCGAATATAACGATCGAACCCGGCAGGCAAAGGTCAAGGTAACATTTAAGGTAGCCCAGTTCTTTTTTTATGCGGGCAATGATTACATCTTTGAAACCGTTTCCTGAAAAGTAAACAACAGCGCTTTCAAAAAACAATCCGCCATTTACTTTTATTTCCGACTGCGATCTTATTTGTTCGGCTGTTGCGTTCATTGTTTTGATATTGCCAAGGAAAGCTTCGGGAATTATGTCCGGCCCGTCAGCAGGCAACCGTTTTGCAATAAAATGATAGACATATTTTGTTCGCTGCGTGACGCTGTCATTGAAATAAATTTCTCCATGACCGGGCAGTGAGATGCTAATAGAAAAATCATTTTCATTTTCAGACCTGGTTATCGTAGCACCTTCAGAGCCTAGTATAATATCATTTTCCTCTGCAGTTTCTATATGCACTTGATTGACTTTGTTGATGTATAGTGGACTATCAAGATACATTTCGATTTGCGGTCCTGGCAGATTGGAAGTTCGTTTACCCATCCAGCTAATTTCTTTATCTGCTTTGATCAACCCCTCGTGTATTGCAGTGATCTTGTTCATCTGAAGAAAATAATTTCCGCTCGAAAAGACACAAAGCCTATCTGTCGATTTCTGGTAAAGAATTCGTTTTATTTTTTTGCCGGCATAAAATTTCTTTTGTGATGGAAGTTGCTGCCACCTGATTGAATCAAGCAAATATGTTTGCCAATCCTTGGCAGAAATGGTCATGTAGGCTGAAATTACCATCAATGCCCCCGACTCCTTTTGCAAACCGGTTTGAACTGAATCCCCAACCTGGCCATTGACAATGCTGAAAAAACAACAGTGCATTGCAATCACAAAACTGATTTCAAGCTTTAATGAATGTTGCTTCCTGGATATTATTTTTTCGAACATGGTGCCGTCTGCGATTCGAGCGAACTTTTATAAATAAGATTACAATATATTGAGTGGCTTCTAAAATTTGTGTTAATAAACAACTGTCGGTAATTGCGATATGGTTCAGGGGAAAGGGATAAAAATTCCCATTTCGTAGATTATGTAGATGATTCATCTACCCGTTTACATATAACTTACTGCGTATAATTATTACCGTTACTTTATAGCCATATCCCTGGCTAAGTTCGCCGGCATATTTTTTGAAATGACAGAAGTCGGAAGGGATTTAACTTTAATGAATTTTAAATTTAGTATCATGAGCAATCTAACATATGTAATCGCAGTTATTTGTGTAATAGGATGGGCCATCGGATTTTTTGCATATCACATTGGAAGCAGTATTCACCTGGTATTGGTATTTGCATTGATGCTTGTTGTACTAAGAATGGTACAGGGTAAAAAAGAAGAAGACGCTCATCAATAGCTTGTTCTGAATTCAATAGAGTAAACGGCTTGCCGTTGATCGTGAATAGCCCGTAATTAGCGGGCTATTTGTTTTTTACATGCTTACCCGGGAGCCTTCGAGGTTTATGATTCCCTTTTTGTTGTAAAACATCCAGGCACCAGAGCTACGAAAACTTCTCAATCGAGCTTGCCATATCAATATCTTTCCCTGTAACCCCTCCGGAATCATGTGTACTCAAACGTACCTGTACTTTGTTGTACACGCCAGACCATTCGGCGTGATGATTCATTTTTTCTGAAAGCATTGCTATCCTCGTAAGGAATGCAAAAGCTTCGCTAAAGTCTTTAAACACAAAATCTTTCCTGATCCCGTTGTTTAAAAATTTCCAACCCGGAAGTTCTTTAAGTCGCAAGTCAATTTCTTTTTTTAATAATTTTTTTACTGGCATAATTTGGAGATTTTAAGTTTTTATTATCGTTGTTGTTACAATACAAATATGGACAAGTTTTTCAACAAAGAAGTATCGGCGCCGCCAAATTTCAATATGGGTACCCGGGAATGTTTAAATCCTAATTATATTTGATTAACTGCTTTTCACTCAATACCAAATTACATCCCATGGACCGTAGAAACTTTTTGAAAAATGGATCTGTTGCAGGATTAGCTATCACAACTATTGGTGTTTCTTCCTGCAAGGAAACCGGATCAAAAGAAATTGCCCCCGCCGCTGCAGCAAAGGTTACCAATGATTTTGTACTGGATGAAGCTACCATTGATATATTGCAACAGAAAATGCAATCGGGCGAGTATAGCTCAAGGTCAATTACAGAAATGTATTTGAAACGAATTGACGCTATTGACAAAGCCGGGCCAAAATTAAATGCAGTAATAGAAATCAATCCTGATGCATTGGCCATTGCGGAGAGCTTGGATAATGAACGTAAAAATGGTAGAATTCGCGGCCCATTACATGGAATTCCCGTTTTAATTAAAGACAATATTAATACAGGTGATAAAATGATGACCACCGCGGGCACACTTGCGTTGTTGGGAAACAAAGCAACAAAAGATGCATTCATCGTTAGGCAATTAAGAAATGCAGGGGCTGTATTGCTAGGTAAAACAAACTTGAGTGAATGGGCCAATTTCCGGTCAACGAGATCATCGAGCGGCTGGAGCAGCCGCGGAGGACAAACCAAAAACCCCACCATATTAGAACGCAGTCCTTCCGGTTCAAGTTCCGGGTCTGGCGCTGCCGTTGCTGCCAATCTTTGTGCTGTTTCGATAGGAACTGAAACAGATGGCTCCATTATTTCCCCAGCTTCAGTGAATGGAATAGTAGGAATGAAGCCAACAGTAGGCCTGTTAAGCAGAACAGGTATCATACCCATCTCTAAAACGCAGGATACTGCAGGGCCAATGACAAGAACAGTAAAGGATGCTGCCATCCTCCTGGGAGCGCTAACGGGAATTGATAACGAAGATGCCGTGACAAAAGAAAGTAATGGAAGGTCCAAAACGGATTATACTTCTTTACTCAATGTAAATGCGTTGAAAGGTAAGACTATTGGCATTGAACAGTCTTTTTTAAAAGGGCATGAAGGAGTTGTCCTCTTGTACAAGCAGGCAATCCAGGCATTAAAAGAGCAGGGGGCTATTATCGTAGAAATTGATTTGATGAGAGACATCAGGCCTCTCGGAGAAGCTGAACTTCTTGTACTGAAGTATGAATTTAAAGATGGAGTTAATGCATATTTATCATCAGCTAACGCCAACGTAAAAACGCTGGCAGAAGTGATTGCTTTTAACAAGGAGCATGAGGACAAGACTATGCCATATTTTAAACAGGAGATATTGGAAAGCTGTGAAGAAAAACAAGGGCTTAATAGTAGCGAATACCTGGAAGCTTTGCAAAAAACATTAAGCTCCCGTAAACTAATTGATGATCTCATCAGCACACACAAACTGGATGCTATTTGTGGCGTTGCCAGTGGCCCGGGCTGGTGCATAGATCTGGTGAACGGCGACTATGATACAGGGTTTTCATTTTCTACACCGGCAGCAATATCAGGCTATCCAAACATTACGGTGCCGATGGGCATGTTGCATGGATTGCCAGTTGGTTTTTCCTTTATGGCCGGCGCTTATAAAGAAGCGGAAGTCATTGCGATGGCTTATGCATTTGAGCAGGCAACAAAAAAACGGGTTGCTCCACAATTTATAGAAAGTATGATAGGTAAGTAAGATTGGAATTAGCGGGAAAGAACTGCTGTTATCGAATTCGTTTGGCAATAGTATTGAAAGAATGAAAGTTATTAAACCAGTTTAGTTCCGTTTTTTGAATTCCCGTTACAGGCACTCATATAAAACGATGAATCTGTGCAACTACAATTCATACCTTAAAATCTACAGAACATTACAGATAAACTACTTAATCTATTTTCATCATTTGAAATTTGTGTTTAAAATAAATTCAAATGAAAAAATTGTACACGCTAATTATTATCCTTTTATCAATCAGCGCAAAAGCAACTCCTCCAACTGTTCCGGCCAGCGATCTTGGTTTTTTTATTATTGACGGCGGTTATTTTAATGTCGGATGGACTGCTGGCAATGGTGCAAAACGAATCATGATTTGTAAAGCGGGAAGTCCGGTTAGCTTTATTCCTCAAAACGGAGTTGATTATTCAGAAAACACAATATTAGGCAGCGGTCAACAGGTTGCCCCTGGTGAATTTGTTGTGTATGACAATGCATTTACTAGTTTCTACGTAACAGGATTATCGCCTGCCACACAATATTTCTTCGCCGTGTTTGAATACAATGGCACAGGTGCCACATCAGAATACCTGACATCCAGTTTTCTAACCGGAACTGCAACAACTTCATCCACGCCAACTGTACAGGTAACTGCGGCAAACTTCACAAGCATTTCAGCTACTTCCGTGAATTTTGACTGGACTATCGGCAACGGGCAACGTCGCCTTGTGGTTGTCCGCCAGGGATCTGCTGTAAATGCTGATCCTGTGAACAATCACCAGTATGCAGTCAGCTCTGTTTTTGGCAACGGGGAAGCTGTTGGTGCAGGCAACTTTACTGTTTATGCCAGTACAGGTAACAGCAGCACTGTAACTAACCTTCAACCCAACACTCAATACTTTTTCTCTTTTTATGAGTTCAATGGTTCTGGTCAGCCACAATATAAATTACCCGCTTATACAGCAAGCGTTACAACACGCAGCATGCCAACAATTGCATCTTCTAATATTGTTATTACAAAGGTTGATGGAAAAGAGCTTGACCTCAGCTGGACTAACGGTAATGGCCAACGTAGAATTATCATTGCAAAGAAGGGCAGTGCTGTGACATCTGTTCCTGTAGATGGAACCGATTATAATGCCAATAGCATTTTTGGCACTGGACAACAATTAGCCACCGGCGAATTTGTAGTATTTGATGATAATTTCAACGCCGCAAATGTTACGGGCCTGGATCCCGCAAGTATTTATTTCTTTAAGATATTCGAGTACGACGGAACAGGTGCTAATACAATCTATTTAACAGCATTGTCTGCCACAATAAATGCGGGAACTGCTGTTACACCCACTTTACAGGCATCAAATATTTCTGCGACCGGTATAACCGGGAATTCATTGAATTTGATATTTACCGCTGGGAATGGACGGGCCAGAATGGTTGTTGCGCACAAAAACAGTGCTGTTAATGCAACGATCCAGGATTTCACAGCGTATATCCACAACAGTGATTTTGGTAGCGGACAGGACCTCGGCGCTGGAAATTTTGTGATCAGTAATACCACTGATGTGCTGGTTGCTGTGCACAACCTCGAACCAAATACAACCTACCATTTTGCCATCTTTGAGTTCAATGGATTTAACCAGCCACTATACCTGTCTCCTGCGGCTGTTTTTAGTGCAACTACCCTGGGTGCCGTTCCGGTAACATTGACCAGGTGGGAGGCAACGGTAGTACAACACAAAGTAAAATTGGAGTGGACGACCTCAAATGAAATAAACAGTAGCCATTTTACCATTGAGCGCAGTTCAGATGGTTTGCAGTTTTCCGCAATCGCAAATCTATTGGCAGTTGGGAACAGTAATGCACAAACGAATTATAATAAAGAAGATGCTGATCCTCTACCCGGCAAGTCATTTTATCGTTTACGAATGGTCGACAAAGATGGGCAATCAACTTATTCCCCGATCCGCACAGTTCTCTTCACTGCAAAACAAACATCCTTCATTGCAGCCAATCCTGCAGGTTCCGAACTGACCGTGGTTAATGCTACGGCAGATGGTAAAACAGCATGGCAGATCATTGCAGCAAATGGCCAGGTGATCCGGAAAGGTGAAATAAAAGACCAGGCTGCAAGAATAAATATTGTTGAATTAAAATCGGGGTGCTATTGGTTGAAACTTTATGGAAAGAACCAGGTACTGGTAATACCGTTTAGCAGGTTTTAGATCTTGCAATTTTCAAATCCCTACGTTCAATGCTCAATTGTCCCCGATAATTGAGCATTGAGCGTTTTGACTACTATAACGATGACTTTCATCAATTTTCTGGTTTAATACTGCACATTTATTATAGAATATAGGCTTAAATCAATATATTCGCAGTGTAAGGCTGGTCTGCCAGCACTTTCTAATAACCATAATCCTTTAAAGAACGATATCTGGTCGATCATTCTTAACCCTCCACAGAAATTATTTGTAATGCCCATGCGGTTAACCGCCGATGGCTATTTCTATTTAATACCAAAACACAACTGACACTTATATAAAGATTATGAAAAAACAACTACTGCTTTTTTTTGCCTTGATCTATTGGGGAGCCACTTGCATTGCACAAGTAAATAAACAACAACATGAACATGCACTTAGCCTTGTGAGGGCCAGCAGCAAAGCCATTGGTATAAGTGAAAAGGATTTAGATAACCTTGTTGTTTCGAGCGCATATCAAACCAGTGACGGCATCATGATGGTTTACCTGCAACAAACATTCAAAGGCATACCCCTTTTTAACCAGATGCAGGTGCTTGCTTTCAGGAACGGTAAGCTTGTGTCGCAAGCTGGTTTGCCGATACCTCAGATCGGCCAGTTTGTAAACAATAAAGCAGCTGTTCCAATGATCACTGCTGCAGAAGCAGTAAAAGCCGCTCTCCGGGATCGTAAAATGCCTGTCCCGGCCTCAATCATCGCCATTGAGCAAAATGAAAGTAAAGCTTCATTTGGAAATTTAGGTATTGCTTTAAGCGATATTACCGCCGAGCTGGTATGGCTTCCTGTTAGTAATAAAGACGTACGGCTAACATGGCAGATCGATTTAGCACCGCAAAGCACTCCCGATCATTGGATGATTCGCGTTGATGCCGCGAATGCTGCAGTACTTGATAAAAATAACCTGACCGTGTACGAACAGTTTCCGACAGCGGAAAGTGAACCAAGCCCTTTAACTACAACACATAATTCAGGAAGTTCAAAGGGGGCCATTCTTTTCTCAGAAAGCCCTTTCGTCGTAAATACGGCCAGTTACCGGGTAGTTCCATACCCTGCCGAAAGCCCCAATCATACTGGCGGAGCACCGGCCATTGTAACTGATCCATGGAATTCAGCCCCGGGCAATGCGACATCATTGAAGTGGAATTTTGATGGTACCACTTATCATGATAGTACAAGGGGAAATAACGTATGGGCGCAGGAAGACAGGGATAACAGTAATACTACATTTGGTAAAGCAGCTGTCTCAACCACCGCACAGCCAGCACTTAGCTTTAATTTTGTGCCCAATTTTACACTGGCACCTACTACCACGGTAAATCAACAGTTCGCAACGACCAATCTTTTTTACTGGAACAATATTGTGCATGACCTGACCTATTTATATGGCTTCAATGAAGTTTCCGGAAATTTCCAGGCAAACAACCAGGGCAGGGGAGGCTCGGGAAATGATTATGTGATCGCGGATGCTCAGGATGCAGGCGGAACGAACAATGCTAATTTTTCAACCCCAACGGATGGCAGCAGGCCAAGAATGCAGATGTACTTATTTACAGGAATTACGCCCAACCGCGACGGGGATCTCGATAATGGTATTATAGTACACGAGTATGGACACGGGATCAGCAATCGCTTAACCGGCGGCCCTGCAAATAGCTCATGCCTGGGAAATGCTGAACAGGGAGGAGAAGGATGGAGTGATTATTTTGCCCTGATGGCCACTACCAACTGGTCAACCGCCCAGGTAACGGATGGAGCATTGGCAAAGCCTATGGGAACTTATGTACTGGGGCAGGCAACAACGGGCGCGGGTATACGCCAATATCCTTATTCAACAAATATGTCAATAAACCCATGGACCTACGCATTGCTTGCGGGCACGGGTGGAGAGGTGCATACTACAGGTGAGATTTGGTGTACTGCTTTGTGGGAAATGACCTGGCAAATGATTGCGCAGGACGGTATTAACCCTAATTTATTCAATCCTGCGGCAACTGGAGGAAATTCTGCTGCCATGAAACTGGTGATAGAAGGCTTGCGGCTTCAACCCTGTAGCCCGGGTTATATCGATGCAAGAAATGCGATCCTGAAAGCAGATACACTTTTCTTTGGGGCAAGGTATAGCTGTGCAATCTGGACTGCCTTTGCAAAAAGAGGAATGGGAAAAGGGGCCTCACAAGGTTCTTCAAACAGTACCACCGACCAGGTAGCAAGCTTCGTTGCAAATGGCGCAAGCTTACTGCTCCTAACCCAAAACGTTAGCTCCCAGCAGGAAGGCCTTAACATTGTTTATACCAATCACGTGAATGCGGGAAGCTGCGGTGCACTAAGCAATTACCTGCTTACCGATACGCTGCCGGCCAATGTAACGTATGTGAGCGGCGGTACTTATAATGCCGGAAACAGGGTTGTAAGTTTCCCGGTAAATCTAGCCCAGGGAGCAAGCCAGGATTATACATTCACTGTGCAGATCAATCCCGGAAGTTATTTTCCTCCAGCAACATTAATAAATGAAACCGTTGCTGGTGCTACCATTCCATCAACATGGACAGCAACGAATACCACCGGCAGTTCGGTGTGGACAGTTTCAACAGCACAGAGCCGTAGCCCGACACGTTCTTTCTTTGCAACAGACAATGCATCGGCCATCACAGATTTCAGGCTTGCCACAAATACAGCAATTGCGTTGGGATCTATTCCCCCTGCTTTTACATTCTGGCATTATTACAATACGGAAGCAGGCTGGGATGGCGGAGTAGTGGAGATCAGTACAAATGGAGGAACTACCTGGACCGACCTCGGTGCCAATATCACAACAAATGGATACAATGGAAGTGTAGGTGGAACCAATCCAATTGCAGGAAGATCTGCGTTTACTGGTAACAGTGGAGGTTTCATACAAACTAAGATCAGTTTACTTCCTTATGCAAATCAAACTGCGCTCTTTAGGTTCAGAGCGACATCGGATGACAATACCGCAGCAACAGGCTGGTATATCGATGACATTTTAATGAGTTCTCTGGCTGTTGTAAATATGCGTAGCAGTTTATTCAACAATACGGGCTTAAGGGTTAGTTATACTGACACAGTTACTACGATCCTCCCTTCATCATGTGTTTCCGGAACTATTACCAGCAATCCATCCAATGTAAATGTGTGTACAAATGCAAACGCTAATTTCAACGTCAGCGCAACTGGCACTTCGCTTACTTACCAATGGCAGGTAAGCACCGATGGAGGCATCAACTTTACAAATATTCCTACGGAGGTCAATGCAACGCTTTCTTTAACGGCTGTGACAGTTTCCATGAACAATTATAGATATCGTTGCCAGGTAAGCGGTACCTGTACATCAGTTATAAGTTCTGCTTCTGGAACGCTTACCGTAAATGCACTCCCGGCAGAACCTTCGCCTATTAATGGGGCAAGCTGCGGACAGGGAACGGTAAACATTTCAGCAAACCCTGCTTCTGGGGAAACCATCGACTGGTATGCAATTGCATCAGGAGGCGGACCTCTGGCAACCGGTTCAACAGCATTTGTTACACCGATTATTAATACAACAACCCAGTATTACGCTGAATCAAGAAATACCACAACAGGATGCACTTCTGCAACAAGAACTGCAGTAACTGCTATTGTGAATGCAAATCCAATTAACCCATCCGCAACAGGAGCAGCACGATGTGGTACAGGAAGCCTTACCATTTCAGCTACTCCCGGTGCAGGAGAAACGATTGATTGGTATGCTGCCTCATCAGGAGGATCAGCTTTGGTAAGTGGGTCATCAGTATTCTCAACCGGTCCTATAAATGTGACTACAACTTATTATGCAGAGGCCCGTAATACAACAACAGGATGTGTATCTATATCAAGGACGCCGGTAACTGCAACAGTAAATTTAATTCCTGCAGCTCCTTCTGGTACAGGTGATATCGCTTGTGGGCCAAACAGTTTAACACTTACCGCTTCTCCATCGCCCGGAGAAACCACCGATTGGTATGCAGCTTCATCAGGCGGAACAGCTTTGCTAAGCGGATCGAATTCATTCACAACAGGATTGATCAGCAGCACAACTATTTATTATGCGCAGGCAAGGAATACAACAACCGGGTGCACATCTGCTACAAGAACAGCAGTAACTGCTACCATCAATTCAGCAACCAACAGTACCACCAATATACCTATTTGTGAAACGGCCTTACCATATACATGGAACAATACAATTTTTAATACCGGTGGTACATTTACAGTTACTTTGGTAAATGCTGCGGGCTGTGATTCATTGGCAAAATTATTACTTGACGTAGCGGCCGCAATTCATGTGCAAAATGTAACAGGAGGTGGTTCTTACACCACTGGTGGTGCTGGTGTTCCTGTGGGTTTGAGTGGTTCGGAAGCAGGTGTAAATTATCAATTGCTATTGGATGGCACCCCGGTTGGCTCTGCAGTTGCAGGAACCAACGCAGCGCTTAATTTTGGAAATCAGCTACAGGCAGGCACATACACTGTTTTTGCAACTACATCACTTTGTTCACAAGCAATGGCAGGTTCGGCTACGGTTACCGTTATGAGTGGTCCGCCTACTGCTTTTGCCGTAACGGGTGGCGGCACTTATTGTGCAGGAGGAACGGGTGTTGAACTGGGCCTCGCAGGTTCGCAAACTGGAGTGAGCTACCAATTAAAACGCAGCAATGGCACCATCAATGTGGGACCTGCAGTTGCAGGAACAGGGTCAGCGCTCAGCTTTGGATTTCAAACAACAGCTTCCATCTATTCGGTGCTGGCAACCAATACCGTTAGTTTGGCTACCCAGGTGATGCTAAACAATGTAGAGGTTCGTATAGCAGCTATCCGTGCTCCTTCTGCACCAGGTATAATAACGGGAACCGCAGATGCTTGCCCTTACTTGGGTGTTTCAAATGTTATTTATACGATCCGGCAGGCTGCAAATGCAACTTCTTATTTGTGGACCGCACCAGCCGGTGCTGTTATCATAGGCAGCAATACAGATACCATGGTAGTGATCCAGTATCCAACATCATTTGTATCAGGCACGCTTTCCGTTGTGGCTGTAAATACATGCTTCTCCAACGCAACAAGTTCAGCTCGTAATCTAACAATTACAAAGAAAGTACCTTCTACTCCAGGTACAATAACTCCATCACTTGCCAATCCATGTCCTATTATTGGAACTGGTTCAACAGCAACATATACGATCAGGCAGGTTACTTACGCTACAGGTTATACATGGACCTTACCAGCAGGTATAACTTATATATCAAACCTTGGAGACACAGGCATCGTGGTTAGGTTCGAAACCGGTTTTTCCACCGGTGTAGTATCCGTCGTTGCTTATAACAATTGCGCTACCAGCAGTGCCAGGTCACTTACGGTAACGGCTAAGGTTCCTTCAACACCTACTGTTATTAACGGGATTGCAAATGTTTGTATTCATGTAGGGCAAGCTACCACAGCCACTTTTTCAATTAGCCCGGTTAGTGGTGCTGGTTCCTATTTGTGGACGGCCCCTGCAAATTCAGCCATCGTGTCCGGTCAGGGAACCGTTTCAGTAGAGGTATCATTTGCCGCAGGCTTCAGTAGTGGAAGCTTAACAGTTAAATCGGTTGCAGCTTGTGGAAGCAGTTCGGCAAGGTCATTATCACTCACAAAATTAGTTGCAAGGCCTGGAGCAATAAGTGCTTCGGCACCGGCCTGCCCTTCAACAAATGTTACCTATACAATTGCAGCAGTTCCTTTTGCAACGTCTTATTTATGGTCATTGCCAACAAATGCAATTTATTTATCGGGGCAGGGCACAACGAGTTATACTGTTAGTTATAAACCAACATTCGTATCGGGTACAGTGACGGTAAAATCTGTCAACAACTGTTCAACAAGTTCATCAAGTTCTCTTGCGGTGACTGCATCGGGTTGTACGCCTTTCGCAAGATCATCGGCCACAGCTGCGCCTGCGGTGGCGGCGGGTGAAGAATTAAATATTTATCCTAACCCGACCAATGGTATTTTTAGGATAAGTTCGAATGCAGCCTGCAAAGGGGGAAATCTAACCATTCAATTGATAGATGTGTTTGGGAAGATTGTTATGGAACAAAAGGAGGTCGTAACTAAGCAAGGAAATGTTTCCGCAATCATCAATGCAAGCAACCTCATAGCGGGAATTTATGAAGTCCGCTGTTTCGATGGAGATTGCATCAGGACGAAAAAGCTAATGCTCGTAAAATGATAGCGCTTCGTGAGCAATAATTTAAAAGGCCCCGATAGTAACTATCGGGGCCTTTTAAATGATGTAAAGAATTACTAAACATTATACCAATTGAATTATTACTTGTCTGCCAGCCCGAGTTTGTCGAAGGTGATTGTCGTAAATAACGGCTCTGCTATGTCATTTGCAAATAACTTAAATTTCGTTTTATTTGTGCCTCAGCCCGGCAATCTTTGATGCGCAGCTTTAATTGGTATTAAATATTAATTCGCATTTCGTACATCAGTCTGCATGCTTTAAATGATGGGATTCCCAAATTTTAATTCATGCAAGGTGATGCATTACTTCATTTGCTTACCCATTTTCGGCATACTGGACATTATGAGTGATACATGAAACTGGCTGATGCCATCAACAGGTGCGCCTGCAAGTGACTGGTTATCGCTGCTCTTCCATGACCTGTCCTTGAAGCTGCCTGTATAACCAGCCTGTATGCCCAATAAACAAGATGGGTCTTTCGGGGCCCGTACGGCAAACCCAAGACCAAGACGATATGTAAAGAAAGAGTTTAAGAAATCTACAGGCCTGATATCATTTTGCACAGCAGATGAAACCAACACAACATCAAAAGGGGTGGCCGAATTATCTTTGTAAAAACGTGCCTGGTATCTTTGGCCGCCAAGACCAACAAGCGGGTAAAGCAATATTTTTTCACTGGGGATCAGATCATACCCAAAATCAAGGCCTGCACCCATATAACGAATTGTACTGCTTCTTCTGTCACGGTCGCCACTCATACCACTGCCGACACTTAAGTCGATTTGGGAAATAAACCGGTTGTGAACTTTCATAAATCCAAGATCAAGGGTACCTGCATAATCTCTTAATTGTTTATACTCCGGCCTGTTTGCAAGACGGCTGTTCAAACCATCAAACTTCTGAAAGCTAACCCCGATTCCACGCATTAGCATTGGGGGGTCATAGTCTTTTTTTGGATTAGGTTGTGCATTTGCTGTAATTGATAAGCATGCAAGGAAAAATAAAATAATGTATTTCATAATGTAAGGTTTTTTGAAAGCTATAACAAAATGGAAGCCACATTGTTTGATTTACTATCCTTCTTTTTCGTATGCCAGATCTGTGACATACAAGCACGAGCCATTTAAATTCCCTTCGAAATTTAGGAGACTGGGATTTCCATGTATTAATTACATAACATCTATTAATTCAAATAAACTTCACGACAAAGACGGCTAGGTTTTGGCTGAAAGTTTATTTCACCAGATCTTAATCCTGTCTTTTGGCGCTACATACATTTTATCTCCCTCTTTAATATTGAAGGCCTGGTAAAAAGGTTCGAAGTTCATAAGTGGGCCCCACACACGATACATTGCAGGTGAGTGAGGGTCTGTATTGATACGTGTTCTCATGGCTTCGTCTTTTATTTTCTTCCGCCAACCTTGAGCATAGGCTAAGAAGAAACGTTGGTCAGGTGTAAAGCCATCGATCTTTGTACTGTCAGTCCCTTGCTTTGTCATCTTGAATGCATCATATGCAATGGCAATACCGCCAATATCAGCAGTATTTTCACCCTGGGTAAGTTTTCCATTCACGTGAATTGAATCAAGCACAACAAAATTGTCGTAAAGGTTTACCAGCTGCGATCCTTTTGCCTTAAACTTTTCGTAATCTTCTTTACTCCACCAATTTTTTAGGTTACCGTCTTTATCGTATTGTGCACCTTCATCATCAAAACCATGCGTCATTTCGTGGCCGATGATCATACCAACACCACCGTAGTTCAAAGCGTCATCAACATTGCCATCAAAATAAGGAAACTGCAAAATGCCGGCTGGAAATACGATCTCGTTAAATGTAGGATTGTAATAAGCATTGATGGTTGGAGCTGTGATATCCCATTCGGTGCGGTCCACAGCTTTTCCAACTTTGTTCACCTGGAATTCGTATTGATTTTTTTGACAGTTTAACACATTGTCAAAAAATGTAGCTTTTCCAATTTTCACTTTACTGTAATCACGTGGTTTTTCGGGGTAGCCAATTTTCTTTATGAATGCGTAAAGTTTGCCTTTTGCTTTTTGCTTCGTGCTGTCATTCATCCAATCAAGATTCATGATCCTTTTTTCAAAAGCTTTTTGAAGATTATTTACAAGCTCCAACATTCGCTTCCTTGCATCTTCAGTAAAATATTTTTTTACATAGATCTGTCCAAGCGCTTCGCCAAGGTTATTGTCTATATGATGATAGGTTCTTTCCCATCTTTCCTTCATTTTTTTACGGCCATTCAGCGCACCTTCAGTGTAGTCAAAATTTGCGGTTACAAATTCACTGTTCAGGTATGCCGCTGCATCACTTAAAATATGAAAACGCAAATATATTTTCCAGCTGTCAATGGGGACAGTAGTTAAGGTGCTATTCAGTTTTTCGTAATACGCAGGCTGGGCAATATTAACAGAATCTGCATTTACATGAAGAGATTTCAATAAAGCTGCCCAGCCAATAACAGGCATTTTCTTTTCGAGGTCAGCCACTGCCATTTTATTATAGTTTAATTGAGGGTCCCTTAATTCAACATTGCTGCGGTGGCTTGCTGCAAGTTTTTTTTCAAGCTCATAAACAATCATCGTGTTTTTTGCTGCAACAACAGAATCATCACCGGTAAGCCTGAACAATTTTTGAATGTAAGTTTGATATGCTTTGACCACAGCCTGGGTCGCATCATCGGCTTTAAAATAGTAGTCGCGGTCGGGGAGCCCAAGCCCTGTTTGGCCATAGCGGGCTATATATATGCTGCTGTTTTTTTCATCGGGGCCCACATATTGTCCTATAACTGAAGAACAATTGAGGTTTGTTGCTTCAGCTGTAAATTCTAAAATTCCTTTAATGTCTTTTATCTCATTTATTTTTTGGAGATATGGTTTTACGGGTTCGTAACCGATTTTTTCTATTGCGGCTGAGTCCATCCCTGAAGCATAAAAATCACCAACCTGTTGTTCAATACTACCAGCAGGGGTAGCCGCTTTTGAGACGCTATCCAATATTTCCCTGATATGCGCTTTGGTTATATTATACATTTCAAGTGAAGCTCCAACACCTGATTCAGTGGGTGGGATATTTGCCGTATCGAGCCATTTACCATTGGCAAACAAGAAGAAATTGTCTCCTGGCTTTATGGATGAATCGATATTGGCAAGCGACAGTGTCCTTCTTTCATTTTTTTCGGTAACAGTATTATTATTGCAGGAAAAAACAATTAAAGAAACCGCTCCAAGGATGGCAATGGCGAAAAATAATTTTTTCATATGATGACAGTTGTTTGGGATGAATGTAAAAAATTTTTTTAACGAAGAACATTTTATTTGATGGATGGGATCAGTACGCGGGTATTTGTAGAATAATGGTGCTTCTAATTGCTATAGCACCGTTCCAGCCAGACTTCGACAAGACTGTCTGCCGTTAGGCAGGTTCAGCCTGACAACTCCCGTTTTTAACCCGCTTCGGCAACTTATCGCAGGAAGCCTTTAGGCGCAATTGATTTATCTTATTCATCTCTCACATCTGAACAAGCCTCGAAAAGTTATTAAGCCAGTTGCTGCAATAGTTTTTGATATTTTTCCGTCCATAGTATAAGGAACTTCCTTTTAAATTACTACTGGTATTCCCGGGATCATTTAATTTATTTTCGTAAAAGGTAACGGTGAACAGTAACTGCTGTCATTTTCAAAGCATCATCTTACCTTTTTTTAGCCAGGTCTTCGGCACGGTTTACTGCCAGGAACAATTCATCAGCTTTTCCAATATTTCAATCAGCTGTCGGGCTTGTTTATCTACTTTATCAGTTGCAGTAAACTCCGCCTTCCATCCCAGCGATCTTTTGTATGCCGGCATCTTAAGTCATGCAAGTGAAGGTGCTTCATCAAGCCTGATAGCCTTGGAAACTATTGAGGGCAACTTAAAGAGCTGTGACTTCTTATATTCTAAAACCGAAGTCAGGCATATGCGGTTTGCTTGCAGGTAATCTTCTATCCGCAAGGGAATGTTAGAATGGGCGAACCGGTGAAAATGATGCTGCTTTTCAGTAGCTATTCACCCATTCGCTCATTGGCTTATTTATCAAAAATGCTATATTTGTTTTCTAGCAAGCAATTTGCTATATAGCAAAAAACATCGCATATGAAAAGCTTTCTTATTTGTTTTCTATCCATGGCAATCTTTACAAAGGTATCGGCTCAGTTAAAGGCCACGCCTCAATGCCCGCCCATGATCGTAAATATTGAAGACGGAAGCGTAAACAAAATGCAACCTAATGCTGCTTTGGGCCTGATCGAAAAAACATTTCCTTGTTTTACGTCTATTGTAACTGAAACGGATTCATCAAAATGCGGTGGACTGATATCGTTTAGTGACAAAGACATTTATTTTTATACCAGCAGGGATTATATAGAAATTGGTGAAAAATTTAATGGCAAATTAAGTATCCCATTATTGGGTGCCGTGCGTGCCGACTTGTTTAAATGGCTGGGTTACCCTAAAATAAAAGATATAACCTGGGATGCGTTTTTGACTGCCTATGGCGTTCTGGTGGTTTACTATGACAAGGCTGGCAAGATCAATAAAATTCAAATAAGCACTAAATCGGCAGAAACATTAAAGCTTTGTCAATGATAAACACTGAGCTGGGTGCAGGCACCTATGAAGCTTTGTCTTATTTTTCATTCCTATTCCCCTAGTTGCTGATAAAGGCTCTTGTTACCATATTCAATTTAAATCCAGCGGTTTTCACGGCACTGCCTTTTCCAATCAATCTAAATCTTTAAATTTGCATGATAAGCTCACCCGTTTAAATTTTATATTCGAAAATCCGGTTTCTTATACATGCAAAAGAAAAACACAAAAGGGAAGATCCGGTTCAACTTTATAGCGGCAATAATATGTATCTGTTTCTTTGTTTTGATAACATATCGGAATATGTTACTTACAGAATCAGAGAGTGACTATATCAAAACCTCTCTCGAAGTACTGCTTAAGCTTGAAGATATCCTTACAGATGTGCAGGATATTGAAACTGGTCAAAGGGGCTTTGTCATTTCAGGCGACACTCATTTCCTCGACCCATATTTTTCCGGGCTTATTAAAATTAAAAGAGATACTACCTTACTCAATAGTTTAGACCTGAAAGATCCTGCGATCAAAGCTGATCATGCTGCTTTACTGGAGCTGGTTGGGCAAAAAGTGAAGTTCAGCAAATTTGTTGTTGAAGCACGAAAAGTATATGGGTATGATTCTGCCGCTTCATACATAAAAAAAGAGCAGGGATTGACGCTCATGAATGATATTCGGCAAAGGATCAGCATTCTTGAGAACAAGGACCGGGAATTGTTTCGAAAATCCAATATTAAGCGGGAACAGTTATCACAAAAACGTTCCTGGCAATTGTTTTCACTCGCCATTATTTTCTTCATCATCCTCTTTATCAATTACCGGGTTATCATCAATGATTACGATCTGCAACAAAAGAGCCAGCGGCTTTTAAAATACAATGCATCTCTTATCGGTAATATATCAGATGCTGTGATCACAACCGACAAAGATTATAATATCACCAACTGGAACATTCATGCCCAGGAGATGTACGGCTACCAGGAGGAAGAGGTATTGGGGCGAACCATGATTGATGTTTTTAAGATAAATAATGCAAATAATATTCAGCCGGATATATTAGCTGCTGACGCCAGGTCAGTAAACTGGAAAGGCGAGTTGATTCATTATAATAAAAGGGATGAGCCCCTGGACGTAGACGTTACTGTGTCTGTGATTAAAGACGTGGATGGCATCAATTTAGGAACGGTATCGGTTATCAGGAATGTTACCGAACGCAATAAGATTCAGAAACAGTTAAGGCAACTTACCACCAACCTGGAAGAAGAAGTAAAAATAAAAGTAGCGGAACTGAACGCTGTTTTTGAAAGGATCACCGACGCATTTATTGCACTTGATAACGACTGGCGGTACGTATATGTAAACACTAAAGCCGGTGAAATGCATAACAGTGATCCTAAGAAACTTATCGGTAAGGTTATATGGGAAGAATTCCCCGATGTAGTAAATGAACCGTTTTATTTCGCATTGCAGGAGGCTAAAAAAACACGTAAGTCGCAAAGGCTCGAATTGTATTTTTCCAAAACGGACAGGTGGTTTGAAGACCTTATTTATCCTTCTGCAGATGGGATGTCGGTGTATTATCATGATATCACAGAAAAAAAGAAAGCCGAACAAAGGCTGCTTGCCTCCGAACAGGATCTTAAAATTTCCAATGAACGTTTCATGCTCGTTGCCAAAGCGACCAACGATGCCGTGTGGGATTGGGATATGGAAACAGATATCATTTGGGGAAATGAAAGCTTTTGCAATATTTTTGAGATCGATTCTGCTGAGCAAACAACTTTCGAAGAATTTGTTTCAAGGTTGCACAGCGATGATAAAGATGCAGTTCTGGCAAACTTTAAAACAGCCCTGAAAAACAAAACCACATTTATTGTTGAAGAATTTCGTTTTAAAAATAAGAATGGGGTTTACCTTACCTTGTATGACCGGGCCTATGTGATGTACAATAGTGAAGGAAGGGCTTATCGTATGCTCGGTGCTATGCAGGATATTACCGAACAAAAAAATGCACAGTACCAGCTCGTATTGGAAAAAGAATTATCGGATTCCATTATTAATAGCCTGCCGGGCGTATTTTACCTATATAATCATGAAGGGCAGTTCTATCGGTGGAACAGGAACTTTGAACAGGTGACTGGCTACACCGCTGATGAGATAAGTAAACTGCACCCGCTTGATCTTTTTGAAGAAGAAGAAAAAGAAATATTAAGACAAAAAATAGAGAACGTTTTTAGGAATGGTGAAGATAATATTGAAGCCAATTTCCGGTTGAAAGATGGCAGTACCATCCCTTATTATTTGAATGGAATGGTGATCAATTATGAAGGCGAGAATTGCCTGATGGGTGTGGGAATAGATATTTCAGAAAAAGTAAAGTCACAACAGGAGCTTAAAGAAAGTGAGGAGAAATACCGGACATTGATTGAACAAGCCTCAGACGGGATATTCATCAGCAACCAGCAGGGCGATTACCTTGATGTGAACACAAGTGCTACTATGCTTACCGGTTATGAAAAGGATGAATTGCTCAAACTGAATATCCGCGACATCCTGTTTGAAAATGGCATCACCACCGAAAAGGCCAATAACATACTTACTGAAGTATTGAAAGGCCAGGTTGTGATCAATGAAAGAATGATGCGGCAGAAGAATGGAAATATCATAAACGTTGAGATCAGTTCCAAGCTATTGCCAGATGGAAGGTTCCAGGGGATCATCAGGGATATTACCATACGTAAAAAAACAGAAGAAGAGATCAGGATGTCGGAACATAAATATCGGCTGCTGTTTAACCAGAACCCAATGCCCATGTCGATGATATCATTGCCACAGCGGAATTTCCTTGATGTAAATGATGCAGCGATTGAATTTTACGGTTATACTAAAAAGGAGTTCCTTGAAATGAACATTAAGGACCTGCGGCCAGAGGAAGAGATCATCAATATGTCGGATATCAGTACTTATAAAGCAGGGATCAATAACACTGGCATCTGGCGCCACCGCAAAAAAGATGGCACCATTGTGAAGGTAAATATCATTACCCACGACATCATCAATGAAGGAAAACATGCCAAGCTGGTACTGGCCAATGATATTACTGAAAAGATTCTGGCCGAAGAAAAATTAAAGAAATCGCATGAAGACCTTCGCCAGCTTGCTACGCACTTACAGGATATCCGGGAAGATGAACGTACCCGTATCGCCCGGGAAATTCATGATGAGTTGGGCCAGCAGCTTACGGGTTTGAAAATGGACATATCCTGGCTCAGCAAAAAAATAAGCAATGGTAGCCCTGAGATCAATCAAAAAATGACAGAGGCGTTGAAGCTGATAGATGAAACGGTGAAGACGGTGAGAAGGATCGCAACCCAGCTTCGTCCAAGCATTTTGGATGATCTTGGGCTAATATCAGCAATGGAATGGCAGAGTGAGGAATTTGAAAAACGGTTTAAAATAAAAACATCTTTTGTTGCCAATGCCAGCACTGTAGAGGTTGAATCAGAGATTGCTACCGGGCTTTTCCGGATATTCCAGGAGAGCCTTACCAATGTGCTAAGGCACTCAAAAGCTACAGAAGTAAAAGCAAGTTTAAATGCGCAGGATGGTTTGCTTATATTGCATATCGCAGATAACGGAATTGGATTTAATGCGGTGGAGAATGAAAGCAAAAAAACGCTTGGTTTATTAGGAATGAAAGAACGAACTTTAATCATGGGCGGTACTTATGAAATTACCAGTAAGCCAGGAAATGGTACGACTGTTGTGATATCGGTGCCGGTAAATAATTAGGGGAGGATAGGAGATCCGGGATGCGGGATGCGGGATGCGGGATGCGGGATTGCCGATTGCCGATTGCCGAAAAATCGTAAATCGAATAAAGTTAAACTAGATAAACAGCTAATAAAAGATCCAATTATCATGATTCGAATTCTCATAGCCGATGATCACAGTGTAGTAAGGAAAGGCCTTAGGCAAATTCTTCTTGAAGGGTTTCCCACCGCACATATTGAAGAGGTGCCGGATGCCGAAGAAATGATCAGGAAGATCATGCAGTTCCCCTGGGATGTTGTGATCAGTGACCTTTCTATGCCCGGCCGCAGTGGCCTGGAAGCGCTGCAGCAGCTTAAACAAATCAATCCAAAACTTCCTGTGCTTATCTTAAGCATCCATCCCGAAGATCAATATGCACTGCGTGTTTTAAAAGCTGGCGCCTCCGGTTATTTAAGCAAAGACATGGCGCCGGATGAATTGGTAAATGCAGTACAAAGAGTTATGCTGGGAAAAAAATACATCACAGCCTCCATTGCTGAAAAATTAGCATCTGTGCTTGACCAGGATTCCGGTAAGGCTGCACACGAAAGCTTATCTGACAGGGAATTCAGTGTCTTGAAATTATTGGCTGCAGGTAAATCTGTTTCTGAAATTGCAGAATCCTTATTCTTAAGCGTTACTACGGTAAGTACCTACCGGTCACGGATAATGGCTAAAATGGGAATGAAAAATAATGCAGACCTTACTTTATATTCAATAGAGCATAAGCTCATTTAGGGAATGGTGAGTTGTCAATGGTGAAAACAGGCAATTCATTTTTTCTTTGAAAATGACTAAAGACCGAAGAAATATTTTAACCTACAATAATTTCCCTATTCACTATTCACTATTCCCTATTCACATTCACACCTGTAGTACATATCCTACGTTTTTTACATATCGCACGCTACTCTTCACGCTGCCGGAATGATCTACTTTGCAACCCGAAACCAGCTTACTAAATGAAACTTCAAAACAACAACTGTAGCGTTCTTATAGTTGACAATTCGGTAATGATCGTTGATAGGTTACACGGCCTGTTGGCAGAACTGGGGAGCATGAATACAGTTGCGAGGGCATTTACATATACTGAAGCGATTGAAAAACTTGGAAAGGAAAAATTTGATATAGTTCTTTTAGATACACAATTGCCAGGCAAAGATGGGTTTGAATTGCTGACTTTTATAAAAGGAAATTATCCTGATACAAAAACCATCATGCTTACAAACCAAACAAGCACCTTTTACAGAAATAAGGGAGTGCGCATCGGGACAGATCATTTTATTGATAAGTCAAGTGAGTTTGAAAAGGTGGTCGAAATAATTAAAGATTATTCTCTCGGATATCAGATGAATTAAAACTATGAAGAACCGGAAACCGATTAATTGCCCGGTAATGACTATGAATTAAACCCCTTAATGTGCTTTCAATTTTTTATGATTTTTCAAATCATGAGCCCCGGAAATCAACGGTGCTTTTTCTATATGTAAATATTGACCTTAGGGCGGCGCTCCTGGCCCGCTTCGAATCAATGGCGATTTGTACCAATTGAGTTTGTATCCATTTGCAATTGATACAACCTGCGTTGATACAAAAATTTGGAACAAGGATGATAAAATAATTTGAAATGAAAAAGTAATTTCTATTGCATGTTCACATTTTTAATCAATATTATTTCTATTTATAAATATGATCAATTGCCGATTTAAATTTTTCCATGATCACTTTGCGTTTCATACTCAGCTTCGGTGTCATTTCACCGGTTTCAATGCTCCACTCGTGTGGCAGTAGTTCAAACTTTTTTACCTGCTCCACGTGATTAAAAAATTTATTGAACGATTCGATCAGGTCCCTGAACAGTTCCAACACTTTCGGATTATTGACTGCATCTTCATTGGTTGTAAAATTGATCTCTTTCAATTTCATCCATTCTTTTAAGTTAACCATAGACGGAACGATCAATGCCCCAACAAACCGTTGGTCTGCTCCTACGATCATGATCTGCTCAATAAAAGGAGATTCCTTCATTTTATTTTCAATGGCCGAAGGCGCAACATATTTACCACCACTGGTTTTAAACAATTCTTTTTTACGATCGGTTATTTTCAAATATTTACCATCTTCAAAAATGCCAATATCGCCTGTATGCAGCCAGCCGTCTATCACCGTTTCTGCAGTAAGTGCCGGTTGTTTATAATAGCCCAACATAACGCTTGGCCCCTTTACACATATCTCTCCATCGGGTTCAAGCCTTACTTCCTGTCCCTCTATTACAAGGCCTACAGTTCCGAATTTTGTTCCGCCCTTTCTGTGGCAATTCACACTTATTACCGGGCTGTTCTCTGTAGGTCCGTAGCCTTCATAAATATGAATGTTTGCTGCATTGAAAATGCGCAGGAGTTTTACCTGGCATGCCGCACCACCGGTTACAATAACTTCAATATTATTTCCCAATGCTTCCCGCCATTTACTAAAAATTAATTTGTTGGCAATGGCAAGCTGCATATTATAAAGGAATCCGCCACTTTTGATGTTGTCATATTTTTCGCCCAGTGATACAGCCCAGTCAAATAATTTCTTTTTCACACCGGTTAATTCAGCAGCTTTGGACATGATCCTTTCATAAACCTTTTCCAAAAGCCTGGGTACAGTTGTAAACAAATGTGGTTTTACTTCTTTTAAGTTTTCGCCGATTGTTTCGAGGCTTTCAGCATAGTAAATCGAAATGCCGGTGCGGATATAAATGTATGAGATCAACCTTTCAAAAATATGGTTCAACGGGAGGAAACTAAGGGCACGTGCATGAGGTTTATCTTCGAAAGGAAAAGTTTTTATGGAGTTCATTACATTGCTTACAATATTCCTGTGGCTTAGCATCACACCTTTAGGTGTACCCGTAGTTCCCGAAGTATAAATGATCGTTGCACATTGAAGTGCAGAGATGGTTTTTTTTAACTCAGCAACTTTTTGCGTAAAAGATGAGTCAACATTTTCGTACAACTTTTTCCAGTGATCAACATCAGGAAGATTATCAAAGCTATAGATGTTGATAAGTGAAGGAACCTTACTGCGCATGCTGTTTACTTTATCCAAAATATCCTGGCCGCTTATGATAACGTATTTTATCGCTGCATCAATAAAAATAAATTCCAGTTCAACCACATTGGTTGTAGGGTAAATAGGGCAGAGCACAACACCAATCTGCTGGCAGGCCATATCCAGCATCAACCATTCAGGCCGGTTTCGGGATATTACTGCAATCTTATCCTGTTTCTCTACAGTCATGTCATTTCCACTAAGTCCTAGTTGTAATAATGCAGCACTTAGTTTATTGATCGTCTCCACAACAACTGTTGTACTGTATTTATTCCACTGCCCGTCTTCTTTTGCAGCAAGCATGTCCTCTTTTGGAAACTTTTCCAGCTGGTAGTATAAAAAATCAAATAACCTTGATTGATCATTCATGGAAGCATTCGGTTTAGTAGAAACCTAAGTTAAGAAAAAAAGCTATAAGCTGTTAGCTGCAAGCTGCAAGCAGTTTTCAAAATGAGTGCGCACCTCACAACTCAGAATTCAGAACTCACTTGTAGCCCTGGCCAGGGGGAACTTTAAACGTCCTCCCTTTTTGAAAATTGGTAAATGCATTGTAGTCCTCCTTGTGTGTCAGAGTCCAGTTTTGAAATGCCGGAAGATTTTCTGTAGAGCCAAATATCCATTGATTGTATGCCTCGAAAATCCCTTCCTGGATGAGTTGCTGCTGGTAGTCGAAAAGCTTGTAAGGGAACTTGATCTTATTGTTATTGCTCCACTCGAGGATAAAGCGTGTCCTGATCATCGTTAGTGCTTCTGTATTAACGCCTCCTGAAGCTACTGACGATTGTTTATTCATGCTTTGTAAAAAAGCTTTTTCAAAATCACTTTTATCTTTGTTGTCTTCCTCAAGGTTGGCGTTCGCAAATAATTTTTTATAACTTTTTAACAGCATATCTTTTACTTCTGCGGTATTTCTTCCCAGGGGTTCCATATTAATAAAGATCTCGCCGTACAAAACGCTCCATATTTTATCCGTTGTAAGATAATAGTACATGGCAGCATTGTAATAATTACGTGGATAAGAAGGGTCTCTTTCAATTCCCTTCTCCCATTGCTTTATGGCTTCAATATCTTTCTGTCCCCAAAGTAGTTCACCATATTCATTATACAGCGGGCCACTTTCAGGGAATTTTTTAATTCCTTTTTTATACAGTTTGTCACAGTCTTTCAGCATACCAAGCTGCTTATAGATATTTCCTGCTATTTGGAAACACTGATCATCCGCTTCATCCTTTTCAAGTAAAGGCTTAATAGTTTCCAACGCTTTGCTGTTGTCTTTAGCGAAATAATAGCTTAATGCAAGGTCCTTTGCCAGTTCGATATTATCTGGATCCTGTTGAAGGCCACGGTTGAGAACCAGTATTGAATTTGCATAATCACCCTGCCGCATGAATAACCTGGCTGTTTCCTTAACCTGATTGATATCGGTTTGTGCGCTGCAGTAAAAAGAGGCTATTGAAAAACAACAGTACAGGAGGAATTTCGGCATCATGTTATAAAGATAAAAAGTATCAAAATGTAAAATGTAAAATGCAGAATGTAAAATGTAAAAGTTGGCGAATATGTTTCCTTTTACATTTTATATTTTACATTCTGCATTTTATATTTAGTCTATCAGGTGCGTTAATAATCCGTCTCTAAGCTTGGGTTCAAACCAGGTGCTTTTAGGTGGCATTGTATTTCCGCTGTCAGCGATATCAAATAACTGGTCAATGCTCACAGGATACAAACTGATCGCCAAAGACATATCGCCACTGTTTACGCGTTTTTCCAATTCTTCTAATCCACGGATGCCACCAACAAAATCAATTCTCTTATCAGTACGCTGGTCCCTGATGCCCAGGATTGGATCCAGTACATTCTGCTGTAAAATACTAATGTCTAAAATTCCAATGGGGTCTTCGGTATATGTGCCTGCCCTGGAACTAAGTTTATACCATTGATTGTTCATGTACAATCCGAACTGATGCAAAGCTTCAGGACGGTAAGCCTTCTCCTTTTTTTCTATTGTGAATTTTTCTTCCAGTTTTTTTATAAAATCATCTTCACTCAATCCATTCAGATCTTTGATCACACGATTATAATCCATGATACAAAGCTGGTTGGAAGGAAACAAAGTCGTTAAAAAATAATCGGCATTGGGCGTTGCCTTCTTACCCAGCGCACTGCGAACTTTAGCTGCAGATGCGGCACGGTGATGCCCGTCGGCAATGTAAGTACATGGAGCCTGCGTCTTGAATAAATTTGTAATATTTTTTATGGCAGTATCATCGTTCATGATCCATATGCTGTGCTGGATTTTGTCATCTGCAACAAAATCGTATTGCGGATTTTTTTCAGCGGTCCATTTATTGATCAAGGCATCAACGGCTTCAATATTTTTGTAAGCAAGGAAAACATTCCCGGTTTGAGCGCCTGTTGTTTTAATATGATTGATGCGGTCCTGTTCTTTTTCCGGCCTGGTGAATTCATGTTTTTTTATGAGGTCATTCTCATAATCGTCTACAGAACTTCCGCATACAAGCCCTGTCTGGCTTCTTCCATCCATGGTAAGCCTGTAAATATAATAGCATGGTTTGCTTTCGCGGAATAAAATATTCCTGCTTATAAAAGCCTGTAAATTTTCTTTTGCTTTTTCATATACTTTTTGAGCATGCACGTCTGTATTTTCCGGCAGGTCTATTTCACTTTTTGTAACATGCAGGAAGCTATTGGGGTTGCCTTGTGCTTCTATCTTAGCCTCTTTGCTGTTTAATACATCGTAAGGCCTGGAAGCGACAGCTTTTGCAAGTTGCGCCTCGGGACGAAGTGCTGAAAAGGGTGTAATTGTGATCATAAATAAAATATGCTGATATATTCGGGACGACAAAGATACTTATTTATCGTTTAGGAATTGGTTAGGGTACTCGTAAATTGGAGTCGTTGTTTGCCAGTTTTTCAACTCAAGGCCTGCCATGCCGGAGCAGCAGTTATAAATTTTGAATTGTCAACTTCGCATGCATTCATTTTAAAACGATAATGCTTGCAGTCCGCTCCAGTTCATCATTTATAAACTTGTCCCATTTTTCCTGTTGTTCTTTATTGTCGCTGTATTCTGTTTCACGGTCGTATTGCTTTTGCATTTGTTTGCATTTATCATACATAGACTTAAACTGCCCACTGATTTTTTCGTGCGCATCAGCCTTCATAAAAACAAGGGTATTAAAAGCATGTATCATTTCACGTTGCCAGATGATGGCGATGTTAAAATGTCCCTGTTCATGTTTTAATTGCGCATCGCTGGATTTATCTTTATTTACCCATGAGGTAGGGGAATCAAATTCAACATTTATTTCAAAACCTTTCAATACAGCAGTGTCTGATTTAAAACTAAGTGTATTGAATTTAGAAGTGATGCGCCAATGGGTATGTGCAAATGCTCCTGATCTTTCGTCAGGTTTTCCTTTAAAATCATCCCATTGAAGCGGGCGGTTTCCTTCTTTGCCATCAATAATTATCTTTTGACAGTAGGAATTGCAGTTGATACAAAGTGCAAGAAGAAAAATATAATATTTGTGCATATACTTTTTATTTACGCCTATGATTGGAAGACGGATGAAACGGATGAACGGATGACCACGGATCCATGTTGCTTCGCAACATTACCGAAACCAAAGTCTTAATATATCAGCAAATTTTTTGGAACAAAAAATAAATCCGTGAATATCCGTTCATCCGTTTCATCCGTCTTCCAATCATAAAGGGTAATCAATCAAACTGTTTTTTTAAATTCTTTCATCGCATTTACCAACACCTGCACACTGCTTAATGGCAATGCATTGTATAAGGATGCCCTGAAACCACCAACACTTCTATGCCCCTTAATGCCAACAATGCCCAGTGATTGGGTATATTTTAAAAAAGATGGTTCATGCGAAGGGTCTTTCATTACAAAACAAACATTCATCTTACTTCTGTCTTCATTATTTACGGTACCAATAAAAAGTTCATTCTCATCGATCTCATTATATAACAACGCTGCTTTTTCATTATTTACTTTTTCAATTGCCGCTACGCCACCAATAGATTTTAACCAACGTAGCGTGAGCATGCAAACATACACTGCAAATACAGGCGGAGTATTCAACATACTTCCTTCGTTGATATGGTTCCTGTAATCCATGATAGTAGGGATCACCCTTTTTATCTTCCCTAAAATATTTTTATTTACCACAACAAGATTTACACCCGAAGGGCCCATGTTCTTTTGTGCCCCTGCGTAAATAAGATCAAACGAATTAAAATCAAGTACCCGGCTAAAAATATCACTGCTCATATCTGCAACAAGGGTGTTGCTTGTTTTAGGAATGCGTTGCCATTGTGTTCCGTAGATCGTATTATTTGTGGTGATGTGCAGGAATTTTGAATCGTTGGGTACAGCGAAATCTTTTGGTATGAAAGTATAATTCTTTTCTTTGGATGAACATACCACTTCAACCTTGCCAAATAATTTTGCTTCCTTAATCGCTTTACTTCCCCAAACTCCGGTATCCGTGTATGCAGCAATATCTTTTGGATCAAGTAAATTCATAGGCACCTGCATAAATTGGGTAGAAGCTCCTCCATGTAAAAAAAGCACTTCATGATCGGCATCAAGTTTCATCAGTTCCCTTACCAATGATCTTGCTTCTTCCATTACAGCCGTAAACTCCGGAGTACGATGCCCCAGCTCAAGAATTGATAAACCGGAATCATTAAAATTTAAGACTGCCGCCGCGGCCTGTTCAAAAACTTCTTTTGGTAGAATAGAGGGCCCGGCATTGAAATTATATACCATTAAATACAAGAATTAAAAATGAGCTGCAAAAGTATCAAAATTTAATTTGAAGATGGGGTTACCTGAAGTTTTATTGATGGGAACAGCATATCCCCGGGAGCTGTAATTGTGTAATTGGCAACAATCGGGAACCCGCTTTAACTTCCATTCTACCACGCATAACATCATTCTGTTGAATAAATTTTGGTGCTCGTCAACGATGCGGAAACTGTTACATAAAAAGTATCAATAATGCAGTTATTGGCATCTTTCACTGTATATACGGTATTAGAAGCCGGGCTCACTGTAATACTCTGCGATGTAGCTCCGGTAGACCAGCTATAGTTGCCCTTCCAGGATGCAACTAAGGTGGCTGATCCCCCGGTTGTAATAGAAATATTTTTTGTATTGTTTACATTTTTCAGGATAGTAAAATTGTCTCTTATCACACCATCCTGGCAAATCCACTTAGCATCAAGCCTGTTCTTTTCTATTTCAAGAAAAAGAGAACCACCATTACTAACATTCGAATAGTACATGGCATTGTGAGGGTAACCTGAACTGCTTCCATCAGCATTTTGACCTGCTGTACCAGCAACAACGAATACAATTCCATTCCGGGTATCAGTATTGCTTTTCGTGTATGGGCAAGAGTTAGCCGACCCGTCATATTTTGCACTCGATGTGCTTAACGCCTGGGATGTAGCACTGAATGAGCTTTCAAGACCATAATGCCCATTGATCAGGAAGCTTCTTTCATAACTATGGCTATGGCCGCATATAACAAGATCAACTTTATATCGCTCGAGGATAGGAACGATGTTGGTTCTTATTTTTATCAATTCATTGTCTGTATCAGAATTGTGACTGCCTTTGCTGTAAGGCGGATGGTGAAAATAAACAACGGTCCAGGGAAGTGTATTTGCTGCAAGATCCTGCTTCAGCCACAGGGCCTGCACTCCAGTAGTATCGTATAGTCTTGTACCACCTGCTTCCTTTCCATATGAATCGAGCGATATAAAATGAACGTTTCCGTAGTTATATGAATAGAATGCTTCGGTATTTGATGCGACCCCACCGGCTTCTGCCGCTTTTGGTAAGGAAAATGCATCATAATAAGCAATGGCATGATCTGTTTGTCTTGTGGAATTATTTGCATAATCATGATTTCCTGGTGAGGGCCATAAGGCATGATTTTTCGATATTGATCCCTGGTAGACATTGAAAAAATTGGCTTGAAATTCAGCGTCTGTCCCATTCTCATATGCATTATCGCCCAATAGCAACCAAACATCGGTAAAATTATTTGCATTGAATGTTTTGTACGCATTGAGCACACTTATTTGTTTCGGAGAATTGTTCCCCATATCACCCATTGTGAGTATTCTTATTTTTTGTTCACTTCCGGTTGCTGCTGCGGTTCTGAAATAATTATTCGTGTCGGCCTGTAAAATTTGAGTGGTTGATCCTATAGCATAATAATATTGAGTATTTACTGCGAGGCCGCTGAGCCTGATAATATGATCGGTAGTTGAAGCAATATCTGTTACGTTTTGAGTTAGACTTCCCGCAATAGTACCAAAACTAACTTTGCTATTGGTAGCGACATCGGTTTTCCATCTTATGATGATGGAAGACTGTGTAGCTGTATTGAGGTATGGCCCACGGGTAAGTGTAGCCGCAGTTATGCCGGAAGCATTTCCTTTCAATTCAAGGTTAAACGAAAGGTCGCTGCTGGTATTTACATTCTGGTGAAGTTCTACAGCTATTATATTGGCGCCTTGTTTTACCTGGCCGAGGGTAAGTGTTTTAACCTGTGCGGTATTTCCGTCATCAGGGGCGGCGGCGGATGCTTTGGTAGTGTAGGAAATTGTTCCCGTTGGCATGTTGCTGCGGAAAACTTCCGTACCATTAATATAAACAACGGCGCCATCATCCCGTTTCAGGCTAAGAGTATAGCCGTTAAATTGGCTGGTATCCGTAACAGTGATCGCCTTCCTGAAATAAGTTGTAATATATTTATTTGTAGCAGATGAGCCATAGCTTACCACGGTAGCCTCGTCGCCGTCGCCGTAACCTAGCTGTGCATTGCCGCTCACCCAGTTGGCATCATTGAACGAACTGCTTCTCCAGGCTGTACCCTGGTTAGTTCCTTTGTCAAGATATTTCCAGCTACTGCCGTAAGGAATCAGTACCGGGTTAATCACAACTGGCGTCGCGGAAAGTTGCATATCAAAACTGATATCGCTGCTGGTAACAGCATTTTGATGTATTTCAACAGCGATCGTATTATTACCAGCTATGAATGAAGTGGCCGGAATAGTAAAAGTTTGTGCCGTGGCACCATCGTCGCTTGCAAGGCTTGCCAGCGTTGTGTAAGTTACCGTTCCCGTAGCAATATTGTTCCTGTATACCTCGATGCCATTGAGGTACACAAGGATACCATCATCTCTTTTTACATTTGCTGTAAACAATGTATAAGCAGATGGATTTGAAATGCTGAAACTTTTTCTGAAATAAGTTGTAATGTACTTCACGGAAGAGTTCGCACCAAACCCTACGGTTGTAGTTTCATCCCCATCTCCATAACCGAGCTGACCCGCGCCTGCGGCCCAGGCTGCATCGTTAAAAGTAAGTGCGGTCCATGCTGTGCCCTGGTTGCTGCCATTGTCTAAATATTTCCAGGTAGAACCATAAGGGAAAATTGATGCTTGCGCATTTGTGATTGTACTCACGCACACGCACAACACAGTAATAAATGTGAAGATTGATTTCATAAATGATCTGTTTATTATAAGATTGCCTGTAGCAGAGGGAGATAGGACTATTAAAATTCCTTCTTAAGGTAATGAAAAAAAATTAGAAAAGGAAGTATTTGATGATTTGGTGATTGAACCCTGGTAATTACCGGGAACTTAAAGTAATCGAAAGATTATAATCATCAAATCACCAAATTATCAAATCACCAAATCACCAAATCAACCCATCATCAAATTACTCTTCCTCTCTTCCAATAATCTTCCCACTATTCTTCCATGAAGCATTCAGTTCTTCAAACTCTTTTACTTCACTTTCGGAAAACTTTTGTTTCACCATGCTTTTCAGGTCGGGTTGGCCCGCATTTACCCATGCCGTGTACCAGAAAGATGATACGGCAAAAATGGCCTGCCGCATACGGCGTTCAACCATGCCATTTAATTTTTTATTGAATGCAATGGTATAGGCGGATGAATATTGGCGGATCACTTTGCCATTCCTTTCTTCGAATGCGTATTTTTTATCTTCACTGAACTGTTTTGCTAACTCCCTATCGAATGAGAGAACACTGTCTGCTGCTTTGGCGCTCTCAAGCACCCGGTCCCAGATGAACACGCCGGGGTCTTTTATGTATTCTGCTTTGCCAATGAAGAAATCAAATTCTTTTTCTGCAAGCAATTCCGGAACACGGCTTTCCCAAAATGCATGAATACCTTTTTGATTGGTTAATTGCCCGTTATGATTGCTGCTTGCATGCAATGGAACATGTGCATCGGCGATGTAATGACCGATTTCGGCACTGTTCTTCATGATCTTGCTAAAATTCTTTTCTTTGAACGCAGCAGTCAGTCTATTCAGCATTATTTGAACATGCCATGGAACAATGCCATTTGCTTCTATAGTATCTCTTGAAAACTTCGCAACAGCGTCTGTCCATTTACGTGGTAAATCGGGATAAGGATAAGTGCCATAATTATCGATATCAATATAATGTCGCGGGGCTTCATCTTTTACGGCGTAACGACGTTTATCAGGATCGACCGAATGCTCTGAAATAAAATTAATATTAGGTTTATATAGTACCAGCATCTCCGGTGGTAATAAAAAAACAGCGTAATAGTTTATTTTCTGGTGGCCATAAAATCCCCAGCAATAAGAAGGAAGCCAGGCGAACATTAGGATGCAACAAAGCGATAGGCGTAAGGCACTTTTCATTTTGGGGAAATTTGTTGCTTAAATGTAGCGATTTTTATCAAGAGGCATGTGAATAGTGAATGGTGAAATCCCTGAACATGGTAACAAATCGCCAACGGCTTCAAGCTTACAGCAGATTTTCAAGCTTTTATTATTCACTATTCACCATTCACTAATGACCATTCACTCCTTCACCTATCGCTTCACCAAGATCCGTCACCCCACCACTCACTGCAAATTTCATGGTTTGCGTGCTGCTATACTGTGTAATTTGTTTCACGCGGTTCTTTGGAATGATATAAACATTACCGGCTACTGAGTAAGCCATTGGTACATACACTGACACAAAATCTACCAGTCCAAAATCACTCATGTCTTCACGTGTTATGAACCCGATCCTCCAAACATCATTATCATCCACATTTGCCAGCACGTTTTGTGTAAACTTTTTTTTGTCACCGGCAAAAGCTTCAAAGAAATCCCTGGTTGTTCCATAAATATGCTTAATCCCTGGAGTTTTTTGCAGGAACTTATCCAGGAAACTCAATATACGGCTCGTAATGAAGAAAGAGCTGAAATAGCCAATGGTTATGATAACAACAATGATTACAAGAAATCCCAACCCATAATTCTGAACATGTACATTTCCTTTTTCATCCACAGTAGAAAACAGCGGTAGCCACCCATCGATCGTTGAAACAATAAAATAAAGGGCATAAGCTGTGATGGCCACAGGAGCCAAAATGAGCATTCCCTGCAAAAAATACTGGAATAGTTTCTTAAAGTTAAAAACATTATTCATAAAAGGAATTTAGACAGCAAAGGTAAGCTTATGGCTAGTCCGCCCCTGAAATCAACTTTCGCCAGGGAGTTATTTGGCCTCTTTATCACCTGTCACCAATCTTCTTATTGCCGTTGTCATTTCTCTTTGTCAATGTTATAAAATTGTTACGAATGGTAAATATTCATGATGGAAACTTTGGTTACGAAAAAAGTTTCTGTAGTTTTGTGCCCCAATATGATAGAAATATTTGATACAGGAGGAAGGATCAGGCAAAAAGCGCACGACCTGTTTATGCAGTACGGGCTTCGTAGCGTGAGTATGGATGATATTGCCAATAGCCTGGGCATTAGCAAGAAGACTATCTATATATATTATGCCGATAAAGACGAACTGGTAAACGCCGTGGTTGGAACCCTGATAAAAAAGAACCAGGATACCTGTGATTTTGACCGCAACAGTGCAGACAATGCCATCCATGAGATCTTTTTAGCTATGGACCTGGTACGGGAACTGTTCCGTTCCATGAATCCATCTTTGTTGTTTGACATGCAGAAATATTACCCGGGAGCTTACAAAAAATTCTCGGCTCATAAAAACGACTACCTGTTTGGTGTGATCAGGGCCAATTTAGTGAGAGGAGTAAAGGAAGAACTGTATAGAATGGATATAGATGTGGATGTGTTATCGCGTTTCCGGGTTGAATGTATCATACTTCCGTTTAACCCCGATTTTCATAACAATGTAAAATCAGACCTGGCAGAGATTGAAGAAGCATTAACGATCCATTTCCTGTACGGACTTGTTTCGCAAAAAGGATATAAGCTCACTTTAAAATACCAGGAAGCAAGAAATAAAAAAATATTAGCAGATGCAAAGAAATAGACTGATGAATAAAAAGATAATATTGGCGGTGTTATTATTCACTACCGCGTATGGATATGCGCAGGATACAACCAGGAAAATAAACCAGTTTTCATTGGCCCAGGCATTGGATTATGCAAAGCAAAATTCTGTGCAGGTAAAAAATGCTTTGATCGATATCAAGATACAAAGACAGGTAAATCGTGATATCACTTCAATCGCCCTGCCGCAGATCGGAGGTACAGCAGGTCTTACCCATAATTTTGATATACCTGTACAAACACTTCCAAACTTTATAACCAAGGGAACTTACGATGCCTTGATCGCCAATAACGTGGTAGACGGCAGTGGAGCCCCCATCACTGCATTGCCTGACTATGGGACCATACCTTTTCCTCTTGGTAATCCCTGGAATTCAAATGTAGGGGTATCATTGAGCCAGGTATTGTTTGACGGCCAGGTTTTCATTGCCTTGAAGGCGAGAGATGGAACCATTAACCTACAGGAAAAAATTGCGGATATGACGGAAGAGCGCATCCGTGAAAATATTTATAAGTTATATTATCAACTGGTCATTGGAAGAATACAAACCGTTCTTCTTGATGCAAATATTGAACGGCTGGAAAAACTAAGCCATGATACAAAAATTATTTATGAAAATGGATTTGCTGAAAAACTTGATATAGATAAACTTTCGGTTCAAATTGCAAACCTGCAAACAGAAAAATTAAGATCTAATACGATGATCGGCAATGGCTATTCAGGTCTGAAAGTACTAATGGGAATGCCCTTCAAAGACAGTCTTATTCTTACAGACACCCTTGATGAAAGCCAGGTTAAAGAAGGTGTATTGGAAGCAAGCCAATTTAAGTATTCAGATCGAAATGATTTTCAGATATCCGAGATAACCAATAAACTGAATACTTTAAATGTTCGAAGGTATAAGTTGAGCCAATTGCCAACATTCTCGTTAACGGGTGGTTACAGCAAACAGGCTCAGCGGAATGAGTTTGATATTTTCGGGAAAGGAGATTGGTTCACTTCATCTTACTTAGGGGTACAACTTAGAGTTCCCATATTTTATGGGTTTTCCCTTCAGTCAAAAACTCAAAAAGCCCGCCTTGAATTACAAAAATCAAAAAACAATACAGAGGCACTGAAAATATCGATTGACCAGGAAGTAGATAATGCAAAAAATAATTTCATCACGGCTTCGGCAAGCATGGACAACCAGAAAAAAAATATGGTGCTGGCAGAACAAGTTTATGAACAAACAAAAAAGAAGTATGAGATTGGTACCGGATCCACAACAGAAATTAATAACGCCCAGGTCGATCTTAAAGCTGCCCAAACAAATTATATAAATGCATTGTACGATGCCATCATTGCGAAAGTAGATTTCTTAAAAGCAACAGGAAAATTATAAAATAATGTATCAAATTAATAAGATGAAAAAGATAAATCAAATAACAATCGTTGTAATGATGTCAGCTTTTATGGCTGCATGCGGGAACAGCGAAAAAAAGGAAGGCAATGCTAGTGTAACTGAGAAAAAAGCAGCGCTTGAAAAATTAAAGAAAGAACAGGCAGCCAATGATGAAAAAATTCATAAGCTACAGGATGAAATAACAAAGCTTGATCCGGACTCAGACAAATCGAAAATTAAACTCGTGGGGGTATCACCGGTAGCTGTCCAGGATTTTAAACATTATATCGACCTGCAAGGCAAGGTGGATGCGGAAAATATTTCTTATATCTCCCCACGTGGAATGGGCGGGCAGGTGAAGGCAGTACTTGTAAAACAAGGGCAGCGGGTAAGCAAGGGCCAGCTCCTGTTAAAACTCGATGATGCCATCATGCGGCAATCATTCGTTGCATCCCGACAACAACTAGAAGGAATAAAAACGCAACTGAACCTTGCAAAGGATCTCTACAACCGCCAGAAGAATTTGTGGGACCAGGGCATTGGCACACAAGTGCAGTTACTAACTGCAAAAACCAATGTAGAGGGACTGGAAAACCAATTGAGTGCTGCAGGCGAACAGGTGAAAGTTGCACAGGAACAACTTAATACGTCTAACGTTTACAGTGATGTGAGCGGTATTGCCGATATCGTAAATATAAAAGTGGGCGAAACCTTCAGCGGGATGACAGCTATGGGCCCACAGATCAAAATTGTAAATAACAACTCGCTGAAAGTTATTACAAGTGTTCCCGAAAATTATATCGGCAGGCTGCATACCGGAACACCTGTTTTAATAAGCATTCCTGATATCAATAAGACATTCAATTCATCAATATCATTACTAAGCCAGTCGATAGATAATAGTTCGAGGGGCTTTTCTGCAGAAATAAAAATTCCTTCAGATCCCGCTTTAAAACCCAATCAATCCACTGTAGTTAAGATCCTGGATTATTCTGCAAAGGCGGCAGTTGTAATACCTGTTAATACTGTTCAGACCGACGAGAATAACAAATATGTTTATGTAATCGAAAAAAGCAATGATGGGAAAATAATCGCACGGAAGAAAGTTATCACACTTGGCGATGCATACGGAGAACTTGTAGAAATAAAATCAGGTTTATCTGCAGGAGAACAATTGATCACGGAAGGTTACCAAAATTTATATGAAGGACAGCAGGTAGGAACTGATGTGAAATAAAAAGCTCCCTAAATTTCCCCGATGGGGAACTTTAAAGGTTGCAATAATTTATATTCTTCAAATTAATCAAGATTGAATTTTAGATACCAATAAAAGTATTAAATCATCAGAGTCTTCGAAAGCCTCCCCTTCGTGGAGGTTTGGAGGGGCTTCTAATATTTATGTATGAATTTTATAGAAGGAATAAAAGAAAAATTTAAACAGTTTGGCCCCACCAGTTGGGCGGTAGATAACCGTACTGCCATTTATATCATTGCAATGCTGATCTCAGCTTATGGGATGTATAAATTCAATACGTTGCCGAAGGAACAGTTTCCGGATATCGTGGTGCCAACGATCAGCGTTACTACTATTTATGCGGGTAACTCACCGAAAGACATTGAGAATCTTGTAACAAGGCCCATTGAAAAGCAATTGAAAGGGATCAGTGGGGCTAAGGTGAAGAAGATTACAAGTATGTCGCAGCAGGATTATAGTTTGATCATTGTTGAATTTGATACAGATGTAAAAACCGAACTGGCGAAACTAAAAGTGAAGGATGCAATAGACAAAGCACAATCAGATCTTCCCACCGACCTTACATCTCAACCCAATGCACAGGAATTCGCGTTTAGTGAAATGCCCATCATGTTTGTAAACCTCAGTGGTGATTTTGACGGGCCAAAGTTGAAACAGTATGCAGACAAAATGCAGGATAAGATCGAAGAACTCTCCGAAATAACCCGGGCAGAAATTGTTGGTGCACCCGAAAGAGAAATACAGGTTAATGTTGACCCTTATAAAATGGACCTTGCAAAAGTAAGTTTCATGGATGTGGAAAATGCGATCAGCAGGGAGAATCACGATATAACCGGTGGCCTGATACAGGTGGGTGATATGAAACGCACACTAAAAATCAAAGGGCAGTTTACAAGTGCGACGGCTTTGGAAGACATCGTGGTAAGAAGCAGTACCCAGGGTGCTATTGTTTATTTGAAAGACATTGCTCAGTTAATAGATACGGTTAAAGAAAAAGAAAGTTATGCCAGGCTTGATGGAAAGAACGTTGTTACCTTAAACATTGTAAAACGTGCAGGCGAAAATCTTATTAGCGCAGCCGGTAAAGTACATGATATTGTAGACCAGATGAAAAAGAGTGGTTCAATACCACCATCACTAAGGGTTGTTATTACAGGCGACCAAAGCAAGGCAACCGCAACATCGTTTAAAGACCTTGTTAATACAATTATTATTGGATTTATACTTGTGCTATTGGTGCTGATGTTCTTTATGGGTGTTACCAATGCATTCTTTGTTGCATTGAGTGTGCCCCTAAGCGTTTTCGTTGCATTCCTGTTCCTGCCCATTGCGGATGGCATCATCGGGACCGCCGTTACACTTAATTTCATCGTATTGTTTGCTTTGTTGTTTGGATTGGGGATCATTGTTGATGATGCCATCGTGGTAATTGAAAATACACATCGTATTTACAACAATGGTAAAATACCAATCATAAGAAGTGCAAAAGAAGCTGCCGGTGAAGTTTTTATTCCTGTGCTCGCAGGAACAGCAACTACCTTAGCGCCATTCTTCCCCTTACTCTTTTGGAAAGGCATCATTGGTAAATTCATGATCTACCTGCCCACAATGCTCATTCTTACACTCGCTGCATCATTGATCGTAGCATTTATCTTCAACCCGGTTTTCGCAGTAAGCTTTATGAAACCGGAAGGAAAAGAGTATGAGGAAAAAAAGTCATTGCTTTTTAAAAAATGGTGGTTCTGGTCTGCAATTATTGTTGCAGTAATCCTGCACCTTTTAGGTTCACACGGGTTTGCAAATTTCCTCTTGTTCATGATGTTGCTGGCAGTGATGAATCGTTATATTTTCCGTGACATCATTCATACTTTTCAAAACAGGATATTACCAGGATTGATGAACCGTTATGAAAAAATGTTGCGGTGGATATTAAAAGGATGGAGGCCGGCATGGACATTGGTCTTACTGTTTATACTATTTCCGATATCATTATTTTTACTGATAGCCAGGGGAAACAAAAGTACTTTCTTTCCAAGTGGTGATCCTAATTTCATTTATGTGTATTTGAAATTACCGCCGGGTACCGACGTAAAGAAAACAGACAGTATAACCAGCATACTGGAAAGAAGAGTTCACAAAATTTTGGAAACGGAGAAGCCTGGCGCCGAAGGCAGCATCGTGGAAAGTATTATTACCAATGTTGCAAACAGTGCAAATAATCCACGTGATAATAACCGTAGCGTACAGGCGAACCTTGGGCGTATCCAGGTTTCGTTTGTTGAATACGAAAAAAGACATGGTAAAGCAACCAAGCCATTCATGGATTCCATCCGGGCGCAAATGAAAGGCATACCTGGTGCCAGTATTGAAGTGGCACAGGAAGATGGCGGCCCGCCAACCGATCCACCGGTGAATGTGGAAGTTACCGGTGATAATTTTGAAGAGATATCAAAAGTTGCTACACAACTTTCAAATTACTTAGATACAAACCAGGTGTACGGTATCGAAAACCTGCACATGGATGTTGACCTCAACAGCCCTGAGATCACGATCAATATTGACCGGGAGAAGGCAATGATGGAAGGGTTAAGTACGGGCCAGATCGGTAGTGAAATAAGAACAGCTGTTTTTGGCAACGAAGCTAGTAAATTGAAAGACGGCGAAGATGAATACAAGATACAGGTTCGGTATAACTCCCTGCAGCGCAACAATATTTCCGACATAATGAATATGCGCATAACCTTTATGGATATGACAACGATGCGTGTGAAATCAGTTCCTGTAAGCGCCGTTGCTACTGTTGATTATACCAATACAGCGGGTGCCATTGCCCGTAAGAACGTAAAGCGAACCATACAGTTACAATCTAATGTACTGGATCCTACTATGACTGCTGAAGTAAACACTAAACTTGCAGAAAAAATTGCCGACTTCAGGGCAAAGAACAGGATACCAGATGATGTTACCATAAAGCAAACAGGCCAGGGTGAGCAGGAAGCCGAAACGAATACATTCTTGGTGTCTGCATTCATTACTGCATTGGGACTTATCTTTTTGATCCTTGTTTTACAATTTAATTCATTGAGTAAGCCATTCATCGTGCTTACAGAAATTTTCTTTTCTGTGATTGGTGTATTACTTGGCTATGCAATTACAGGAATGACCATTGCTACAATCATGTTACTGGTAGGTGTTATTGGGCTGGCCGGTATTGTAATTAAGAATGGAATTTTATTGATAGAATTTACGGATGAATTACGAGGCAGGGGATTAAAGACCAGGGAGGCTGCAATACAGGCGGGAAGGATCCGTATCATTCCTGTAATGTTAACAGCGATAGCAACGATGCTGGGTTTGTTACCACTGGCAGTTGGATTCAATATTGATTTTGTTTCTTTTTTCCAGCACTTAAACCCGAAAATTTTCTTCGGTGGTGACAGTGTTGTTTTCTGGGGGCCACTTAGCTGGACAATCATCTTTGGTTTGATCTTCGCATTCTTTCTTACTTTGATAATGGTGCCAAGTATGTATATCATTTCTGAAAGGTTAAGAAGGCCAATGGATCAATTCTATGGAACAAAATACGTTGCCATCTTCGGCTTCACGGGACCGTTATTCTTCCTGTTTGTATTGATCATGTATATTGGAAGAAGGATACAGGGAAAAAAAGTTTGGAATGGAAAATTAAAAGACAGGAAGGATTAATTAAGTTTAGCCTGGTTAATGTCACAAAATGCCGCTCATTGTTGGGTGGCATTTTCTCTTGCCATCTATTGCCGTTGGTTTAAGCCGACGGCAATAGATGGCTTAATATTTAAACCTTTTCATCTTAATGTGCGTTATATCACTATGAAACAACTGATACTTACATTCTTTGTTACGCTAATAACACTGCATTCATTTTGCCAGACATCAACGCTGGATACCTATAATGCAGGAAAGAACAAAATAGATAAAACGGGCTTTACTGTTTTGGCAGGTTGGGGCGCTGCCAATATTATTTATGGCAGCATTGCAGCCTCCGGTGCAAATGGATCTAATAAATATTTTAACCAGATGAATGCAATCTGGGGTGCAACGAACCTTGGCCTGGCTGCATTCAGTTATTTCGGGATTAAGAGAGAGGTCGGCAGCAGTTTCGCAATAACTTTAAAAGAGCAGATCAAACTTCAGAAGATATTTCTTTTTAATGCTGGTTTAGACCTCGCCTATATTGCGACAGGCTTATTCCTGAACGAAAGATCGAAAAATGTAGTTAAAGATTCAGATAAATTTAAAGGTTATGGTGAATCTGTATTGATGCAGGGTGGTGGTTTACTGATCTTTGATGTGGTTATGTACACGCTTCATAACAGGCATGGAAAACAGCTTTATAAGCTTGCTGAAAAGATACAACTAACGGTAGCGCCTGGCCGTGTGGGCATGTTGGTTAAATTATAGATTTTTATTTTAAAGATCATGCATGGATTGCTCTATCCGTCATCTAAAGTCACGAGGGTTCCTATTCAAGTGAAAGGTTTCCTATTCAATTACATTTTATAAAAAGTATTTGCCGGGAGCTGTATTTTATTTGCCAAACATTTACCATTGGCATTAGTCAACGAAATAAAAATGCTGCCCTTACAGCAGCATTTTTGCATTAAAAGAATGTCAAAGCTTGTGGGCTTTTATGAATGCATTTTCAATTCACCAGCTTTTTTCAATTATTTCCTGTTCCCATCAGTATCCAACTCAATAACCTCATAGCCCATCTTTTGTAATCCCGGTAAAATCTTTGTTTTATCTCCCACCAATAAAATGTTCATCTTGTCAGCCTGCAGCCATTTTTTAGCGAGAGCGTCAATCTCTGCTTTCGTCATATTTTTTAAGATCTCATTTTGTTTGTCAACAAAATTTGCAGGAAGATCATATTCAAGTATGCGATCTATGAATCCTTCTTTCTGGCCGCTTGTTTCATAATTCAATGCATCACGCTGGCCAAGAGCACTCTTTATAAAGGTAATTTCTTCTGCGGTTATTCCATTGTCCGCATAATTCTTTAGCTCTCTTATCACTTCACTCAGAGCGCTATCTGTTGCATCGGCACGAATGCCGGAGCTGAAAGTATAAGTGCCAGTATATTTATTACCTGAAAAATTAGAACGGGCACCATAGGTCCATCCTTTGTCCTCACGAAGGTTCATATTTATCCGGCAACTGAATGTACCGCCGAAAATGTAATTCATAATATCAGACCTGTAGTATTCACCGGTAGCATCAAATTTTAAACCTGTAACCATTCCAACCCTAAATTCAGTTTGTGCTGCTTTTGGTACATCCACGAGGTAAATAGCAGTCTTATTAACTGCAGGAACATCTGTTGATACTTTTGGCAGGTCAATCTTTTTATTTGGTAATTTATTTAAGAAAGCCAGTTTTGGCAAAATCTCATTCTCTTTTACGTCTCCCACAATCACAAGTTTTGCATTTTGTGCCGTCATATAATTATCATAGTATTCCTGCACATCCTTTAAAGATAAATTTTTTACAGTGCTCTCGGTTCCGTTATCATTTGTACCAAGAATATTGGTGCTGCCATAATTTATTTTCCTGAAAACATTATTTGCAATTGTTGCGGGCTGCGATTTAGCTTGCTTGAAACTTTCCAAAGCCTGTTTTTGTAAACGGGAAAAAGCAGCTTCTGTAAAATTTGGTTGTAACATTCTTTCTTCCAGTAAGGCAATTGTTTTGTCAATATTCTTTTTTAAGCATTGCATGCTAAATGTAATTTCATCGAATGAATTGTTCACTGAAATGCTGCTGCCAAGTTTTTGTAACTCAATAGCAATTTGTTCGGCAGTGTGATTTTTTGTGTCCTCGTTAAGCATGTTGGCAACCATATTTGCAAGTCCTGCTTTGCTTGTATCAGATTCCTTTGCCAGCTGGCCTCCCGGAATTGAGATGCTGATATTTACAATGGGCAGTTCAGGATATGCTGAACCAATGACCTTTATTCCGTTTGCCAATGATTTTTTCCAGAATGCGGGAACTTTGATTATTGGGTTGGGCCCTGTGCCTGGCGTGGTTGAACGTTCAAATTTATCTGTTGCCTTTACATACTTCAGTCCTTCATAACCATAGTTTGGGCGGTTGTACGATGAGGAATCAATTTTATAATTGTCAGCCATGGCAGGGGCCGCACCCGATTTTGTTAATACGCTCAATGTTACACTGCCTTTGTTTTTAATGTACGTAGTGTACACCCTCATTACATCTTCTTTCGTTACTGCCAGGTAGTTACTCAGCACTTTGCCGATCATGTTTGGGTTGCCGGTAAATGTTTGATAAGCTGCCAGCTGCGCTACCTTTCCCCTTACACTTTGTAACCCGTCAATAAGCTGTGCTTCCCTGTCTCCTTTAAACTTTAGGATATCATCATCTGTTACACCTCTTTTTTCGAATGATGCGAGTGCTTCTTTTACGAGGCTATCCATTGCCGATAGTGATTTGCCCGGGGAAGGCATTACAGTTATTGTGAATTCACCCGCTAATTCATTTAAGCGGCTGAATGCATTTGCCTGCAATGCTTTTTGTGTTTTTACAAGCTGTTGGTATAGAATAGAATTCTTCCCCTGGCCAATAACCTGTGCCAGGCAGGCGAGTGCTCCCATATCCCTATCATAATTTGGAACTGTCGGGAATGTTTTATTCAATTGTGGAATGCGTGCATAGTTGTCTGTATAAGATGTATAACGGTCAGCAGTAAGTGTAACGGCCGGTAAAATCGTTTTTGTTACTTCAGGGCATTTGGGGATGCTTCCAAAATATTTTTCAACTAGTTTGATTGCTTCAGCTGGTTTGATGTCGCCACCAATTGTTACCGTAGCATTATTTGGCCCATACCAACGAAGAAAAAAGTTTTTAAGATCCTGCACATCTACGCGGTTAAGATCTTCAACATAGCCGATGGTGAGCCAGCTGTATGGGTGGCCATATGGGTACAGATTTTTACTTGTATATTCCCCTGCAAGGCCATAGGGGCGGTTGTCATAGTTTTGGCCACGTTCATTTTTTACAGTGCTGCGTTGGTTTTCAAATTTTGTTTGCGTAACAGCATCCAGTAAGAATCCCATTCTGTCAGCTTCCAGCCATAACATTTTTTCCATTTGGTTGCTAGGCACGGTTTCAAAATAATTGGTGCGGTCAAGGTTGGTACTTCCATTTAAAGTTCCACCGGCAGCAGTGATTAATTTAAAATGCTGGTCATCTCCTACATGATCGCTTCCCTGGAACATCATGTGCTCGAAAAAATGCGCAAACCCACTTTTGCCGATCTCCTCCCTGGCACTGCCCACATGATAAGTAACATCCACGTGTACAAGTGGGTCGCTATGATCTTCAAGCAATATAACCGTGAGGCCATTGGGCAATAAATATTTTTCGTAGGGTATGATGATCTCATTTCCCTTTTTTTCTATTTTCTCAATGAGCCTCGCCTGGCTAAAACCACTCAAACCAGCAAGGATCGTGATGATGAATATGATGCAATATTTTTTCATAAAATTATTTTGAACCCCAAATAAAGGACAAAAAAGCGGCTTTCCACTTTCCCTTCTGTCATTTATTCTTCATTTGTTATTTCCTTTATTTTTAATTTTATAAAAAAAGTAAAGCATATGAGAACAAATCATGAAATAGATTACAAAATCTATGGTGAAGAATTGCAGTTTGTCGAAATTGAACTGGATCCACAGGAAACAGCGATTGCAGAGAGCGGTGCGTTTATGATGATGGACAATGGAATTGAAATGCAAACCATTTTCGGCGATGGCAGCCAGCAGCAGAACGGTGGTATTTTTGGAAAGCTATTAAGTGCCGGGAAAAGAATGTTGGTGGGCGAAAGCTTATTTATGACAGCATTTACCAATTCAGGACAGGGAAAGAAAAGAGTAAGCTTTGCAGCTCCATACACCGGTAAGATCATTGTATTCGACCTCCAGCAGTTAGGAGGAAAGATCATTGCACAGAAAGATGCATTCCTATGTGCAGCAAAAGGGGTTAGTATAGGAATTGAATTTCAAAAACGATTGGGTACCGGTATTTTTGGTGGTGAAGGTTTTATCATGGAAAAACTGGAAGGTGATGGATTTGCGTTTGCCCATGCAGGTGGTTATGTTATTGAAAGAGAACTGAAAGCAGGTGAGATTTTAAAAGTCGATACGGGTTGCGTGGTTGCCTACACAGCGGGCGTTGATTTTGATATTGAATTCATTCGTGGAATAAAGAACTGGATGTTTGGTGGTGAAGGTTTGTTCTTTGCAAAATTGCAGGGCCCGGGAAAAGTGTGGCTGCAATCATTGCCCATCAGCCGGCTTGCGGGAAGGATCATGCAATACGGATCTTATAACAGGAAAGAAGAAGGGAGTATTTTGGGTGGATTGGGAAATTTATTGGATGGAAGAGAGTAGGGCAGACTGCTCAAACAAAAAAGCCAGGTGTTCAGCCTGGCTTTTTTTATAAGTGTTTGATATTAATTCCTGCTTGAGATCTTAGAAAGTAGCCTCAGTATTTCTATGTACAACCATACGATCGTAACCATCAATCCAAAAGCACCATACCATTCCATGTATTTTGGTGCACCCAGTTCAGAACCTTTCTCTATCATATCAAAATCAAGAATAAGATTAAGTGCCGCAATTGTTACAACAAACAATGAGAAGATAATTCCAAATACACTTCCTTCGTGAAGGAAAGGCATATTGTCAAAACCAAACATACGGAGCACCCATACCAATACATAAAAAATGGCAATTCCAATTGTTGCAGTTATAATGACAGATTTAAATTTCTCTGTCGCTTTTATTATTTTAAAACTATACAACAAATACATTGCGATAGCTACACCAAATGTTAATCCAACAGCATTTATAATCAGGTTAGGAGCTTTTTCTGCAAAGGCATTATTATACATCGCAGAAATAGCTCCTACAAACAATCCTTCAAGCAATGCATAAAGCGGTGCCAGGTAAGGAGCCCATTCTTTTTTGAAGCTAATAACAATTGCTACAATGAGTCCGCCAATTGCACCAGTTAATATAAGCGGCATTACATTTCCGCCTTCTGCAAATTCTTTCCATGAATAAAAAGAAGTGCCAAGCACCATTAAAAATAGAAACCCGAATTTATTCAACGTACCTCTTACAGTCATCCCGTTTTCGCTAAGAACAACATTGTCCAATACAGTACTTGTGAATTTTTTTTCTGAAAGGGCCGGGTTGCCCGATTTAAATAAAGCCATGTCGATAGATTTTAGAAGTTAAATGTATCAATTATTTTTTATCCGCAGTGCAAAGTTATGTGAAAGACCTAACAGGTTTTTAAAACCTGTTAGGTCTTTAAAACCTATTAGGTCTTTAGGCATTAAGGATTCACCCCAGGATACTTGCTCACCGTTTCAAAATTATATTCATCTCTCATTTTTAGTTGTATGATGAAATTATGTAATGATGCTGAATCGTCGGGGCCTGTATAGATAAGGTCATGAGCCAGCAACACAAGGTGATCTGTTGTTTTTGTTTTGTTTTTTGCAAATGCGCTGTCAATTTCACTCAGCATTTCAACGCTTGTTTGCACAAGCTTATGCTGGTCGTTAAAATGCCATTCCAGGTCCCAACCCATCGCTATAAAACCTTTTGCAAATAAAGTATCCGCTGCAACAATACTGCTTTTAAGGTCTGTGCAACTAATGCTATCTGTACGCCAGATATTTCTGCCGGGCGTGCGAATAATGTTACTCGTCAGGTTCAGGCTGTCTGCACAGCGTAAAAAATCCTTTGCCGCACTATCAGGACATGCATAGAATTCCCGGTACTTATTTTCAAATGCGTGTGTATAGCTGTGATTGGCGATTTCGAACAAACTATTTTGTGACACACTATCGTACAGGGCTAGCTGATAACGGCTGCCATATACGTGTTCACCAATAACAAATAAAGTTACAGGTACTTGTTCTTCTTCAACAATGTCCATCACGTTCTTTGTTCCCTTGTTGGGACCATCATCAAAAGTGAGGTAGATCGTTTTTTTCTTTTTCTTCTTAACAGGAAAAATTGCTTTTTTCGCAAGGGCAACAGCACTGTCTGGTTTCACAACCGGGGGCTTGAAAATGTCTGTTGTTCTTTGAGTTTTGAAAAAATAGAATGAAGTGAATGCTACTGTGAGTACAGTTGTTTTAAAGATGGCAGAACTGCTAAAGTCGCCACCCGGGCCGGGTTCCATGTTGTTTGTTGGTTTAGGATATAAATATAATACGCTGTCTGCGACCTTTCATATTATGTAATTGTTAATTAATCAGTAAGTCATGCAGCTGTGATTTTTTTTCCTAAACCCCGATAACCGGTGAATGGTACAGTTTGAGTTTCTACCCATTGATATATTGTCATCCCGATTTCGGTGGGGGCTTGTCGAAGGAAGATTTACGAATAGAATTTACTGCCTTCGACAGGTTTAGCCCGGCATCTTTTGAGAATGTACCATTAAATAATAATATTTTCCCGATTCCCGATTCCCGATTGCCGATTGCCGATTGCCGATTCCCAATTCCCATTTGCCACTTATCTTTGCCCAATGGAACAATTGTTATCCCAAATAGAGGAATATAAAAAGGAAATGAATGCCATAAAGCCGGGCAATAAAGAGGAACTGGAATCCTTCAGGATAAAATACCTCGGCACAAAAGGACTCTTGAAAACCATCATGGGTGAAATGAAGAATGTGGCGCCCGATAAGAAAAAGGAAGCAGGCCAGTTGCTCAATGAATTTAAAGTTCATGCAGAAAATTTATACGCAGGTTTAGTTGGCTCATTAGAAGGCGGCGGTGTTGAAGCCGAGGACGAAATGGATATCAGCCTGCCTGGAAATCCCTTACCATTGGGTTCACGCCATCCGATCAGTATCGTTCAAAACAGGATCATTTCTATTTTTCACCGGCTTGGGTTTTCGGTTGCAGAAGGCCCGGAAATTGAAGATGACTGGCATAATTTCACTGCACTTAATTTACCCGAAAATCATCCTGCAAGGGATATGCAGGATACATTTTATATTTCTCAAGATCCTGATTGGTTGTTGCGTACGCATACCAGCAGCGTTCAGATCCGGGAGATGGAGAAAGGAGTTTTGCCATTGCGGATCATTTGTCCGGGCAGGGTTTATCGCAATGAAACAATAAGCGCAAGAGCGCATTGCTTCTTCAACCAGGTAGAAGGTTTATACATCGCAGAAAATGTTTCCTTTGCCGACCTCAAACAAACACTCTACTTTTTTGTACAGGAGATGTTTGGCAATAAAGTAAAGATCAGGTTCCGGCCTTCCTATTTTCCTTTTACAGAACCCAGTGCGGAAATGGATATTAGCTGCCTCATCTGCGGCGGCGAAGGCTGCAATGTTTGTAAAAAAACAGGCTGGGTAGAAATTTTAGGCTGTGGTATGGTTCATCCTAAAGTACTTGAGAATTGTAATATTGATAGTGAAAAGTACACAGGATTTGCATTCGGAATGGGCATTGAAAGAATAACCATGCTTAGTTATCAGGTAAAAGATCTGCGCCTGTTTAGTGAAAATGATCTTCGCTTTTTAAAACAGTTTACTACTGCGCTCTAAACTGGAACATTGAATATAGGATTAGGTAGAATAAGCGCATAGCCTTTACTCGCTTTGGTTAGTACTTCAAATTCGTTGCTTTCGCCTCCACAGCCGGCGGGCTGCGTACCTGCACCGGCGCTGCTTTCCGCCGTTTGA
>JBDSBG010000160.1:0-15408 GCA_039921685.1 Ferruginibacter sp. | reverse complement strand
TCCACGCATGCCTACGATCAGTGGTTTAAGGCGCAAGGGTTATACGCCCGAAAGCATTCGCAGCTTTTGTGATAAGATCGGCGTGGCGAGGCGGGAGAATTTTATCGATCTCAGTTTGCTTGAATTTTGTTTGAGAGAAGATCTCAATAAGATTGCAAGCCGTGTAATGGCTGTTTTAGATCCAATCAAATTGATCATTACCAATTACGAAGATGGAAAAACGGAAGCTCTAAGCAGTGAAAACGGCCCTGAAGAAGCAATGGGAACAAGAACAGTTCCATTTAGTAAAGAACTCTGGATCGAACGTGATGATTTTATGGAAGTTCCGGCAAAAAAATGGTTTCGGCTTGCGCCTGGTGCCCTGGTTCGGCTAAAAAGTGCTTATATCATAAAATGCGAAAGTTTTAAAAAAGATGATGCAGGAAATGTAACTGAAATTCATTGTACATACCTACCTGAAAGCAAGAGTAATAATGATACAAGTGGCATTTCTGTAAAAGGAACGATCCATTGGGTAAATGTGGCCACGGCATTGGAAGCAGAAGTAAGGCTATACGACCGTTTATTCAGGGTAGAAAATCCTATGAGTGAAGAGGGCGATTTCAAAGATTTTATCAACCCTGACTCCTTACAGATTATAAGCAAAGCCTACATCGAACCCTCTGTCGCAACTGCGACTACAGGTGATCGTTATCAATTCATCAGGAAGGGATATTTTTGTCTTGATAAAGATTCAACCACCACTCACCTGGTCTTTAACCGCACAGTTACGCTGAAAGATGCATGGAGTAAGGAAGTGAAAAAGTGAATGGCGGGAATCGGGAATCGGCAAAGGTTCGAAGGTTGCCAGACCTGTCGGCGGTTGCCAACCCCGACAGCGGTTTAAAAAGACTAATTTAAGGTTGTCGAAAGGTACGGTCTCCAAACACCGAAGTTATAAAAAGCGCCTCGTTCAATTTCATGGATTGCAACTTGGGGCTAATACTTTGTAGCTTCTCCTTTCGGGAACAAACTGGCCAGCAACATCATAAAAGATAATAAAACAATCAGGTAAATTCCAATTTGTTTTTCTACCTCCCCTGCAAACAACGCACTGGTAAAAATGATATATGTACGAATGCAGTATGCAAAGAGCAAAGCGGACATAAAAAGATTTGTGCGTTTGGCCCACAGGTAAGGCAACAACATCAAAACTAAAACGATAACACTGAGAATAGTAATAGGAACACCTGCCCTGCCATAATAATTGCCTGTTGCAAACTTTGTTACATTATAACCAGTAAAAGTAGTGTTGATACTGTTATAATGCACCCAGGGAAGAAAACAACAGCCTATGATAGCGACAGCTGCTACTAATCCTGTATAATACATGAATTTTGAAAACATAGAAAAAAAATTAAAATGCCCCGGCAGTTTACCGGGGCGATTGTTGGAGGTCCCTAGCGGATTCGAACCGCTGTAGAAGCTTTTGCAGAGCTTTGCCTAGCCACTCGGCCAAAGGACCTTTTTTTAACGGAGCAAAAATAAGGGATTTTTTGTTTAGAAATTAACGAAATTGGGCAATCAAATTTTTACAGCATATGAGCAGTATCGCCGAATCAGAACTTATTATCAATAATCGTGGCGCTATCTACCATGTAAACTGCAGGCCGGAAGAGATTGCAAACAACATTATTACCGTAGGTGATCCTGATCGTGTACAGGAAGTAAGTAAGCATTTTGATCGTATTGAATTTAAAAATCATCATCGTGAATTCGTTACACATACAGGTTACATTGGCAAAAAAAGATTATCGGTAACGAGTACGGGTATAGGCCCCGACAATATTGATATCGTTCTCAACGAACTCGACGCTCTGGTAAACATTGATTTTGAAACCAGGACAATCAAAGAAAAACTCACTTCACTAAATATCATCCGGCTTGGGACTGCAGGTTCACTACAAAAAGAAATTCCCGTTGACAGCTTCGTAGCAAGCACCCATGGCCTTGGGCTTGATAACCTGCTTCATTTTTACATAAATAAAAATAATGAAGAAGAAAAACAATTGCTGCAGGCTTTTAATACACATACGCAACTAAAGCAGGGAATTACGGCTCCCTATATAAATGTGGCAAGCATGTCGCTGTTAAAAGACTTTGTAAACAATTTTCAGCAGGGAATTACCGTTACTTGCCCGGGATTTTATGGCCCACAGGGACGTGTGTTGCGTATGGGCCTTGCAAATCCACAGCTGATCGACATGCTTACCAGTTTTTCTTTCGGCCAGCATCGCATCAGTAATTTTGAAATGGAAACGTCGGCGATATACGGAATGGGTAAAATATTGGGCCATCATTGTTTATCTTTAAGTGCAATCGTTGCCAACAGGATATCCAAAGAGTTCAGCAAAGATGGTAATGCAGCCGTTGAGAAACTGATCAAACAAACTTTATCAATCATTTCATCTTCAATTTAAAAATGAAAGTAGCTTTTTACAAGTACCAGGGTACAGGCAATGATTTTGTTATCCTGGATAACCGCACCGGGATCTTCAATTCAATCACTTCCGACCAGGTCCAGTTGTTATGTGACCGCAAATTTGGTGTTGGTGCCGATGGGTTGATGTTATTGAACACGAAAGAAGGTTATGATTTTGAAATGATCTACTACAATGCTGATGGCAGTCATAGCAGTATGTGTGGCAACGGTGGACGTTGCATGATCAAGTTCGCTTCACAAATTGGTATTCATAAATACACATATCATTTCCTGGCCATTGATGGTGTACATGAAGCTGAAATAGACAAAAATAAAGTGAGGCTTAAGATGAATGATGTGCGGAATGTAGAAGAATTCTCATCCCATGCAATCCTTAATACCGGCTCACCACATTTCGTGAAGTTTGCTTCAGATGTGATCAATATTGATGTAGTGGAAACGGGAAGGCATATACGCAATAGTAAACCTTATGCCGCAGAAGGCATCAATGTGAATTTCGTGGAATCGCTTGGGGAAGACCAGATCTATGTACGCACATACGAACGCGGCGTGGAAGACGAAACCCTTAGCTGTGGCACAGGTGTAACCGCGGCCGCCCTGGTGTCTGCGCATAATTCCCGTGGATTTAACCGCGTGGAAGTGAAAACACCGGGTGGAAATTTAAGCGTGGAATACACCAAAATTGATGATACCAGTTATGAGAATATCTGGCTTTGTGGCCCTGCTGAATTGGTTTTTACAGGCGAAATAACAATTTGATCAGGAGTTAAACCAAATCCAGCGATGATTCAGTATTTTAATATAGTTGACCAGCACACTATTGCGGTAGACAGGCCCGAAGCAGGCACCTGGATCAATGTACTCCCACCCTTGCGGCAGGAGGAATTTTCGGAACTAAGTACGGCACTTTCTATCCCGTTGGACTTCCTGAAAGATTCTCTCGATATTGATGAACGTAGCCGTTTTGAAATTGAGAACGATGTAAAACTCGTTGTTATCAAAACACCCACTGAAAATAATTCTTTTAACGACAGCGACGCATTTTATATTACGATTCCTATCTGTATCATCCTGACGGGCAAACATGTTGTCACAGTAAATTCATTTGAAAATGCAGCCATCAAAAAATTCCTGAATAGTTTTCAAAACAGGCAGCCGGACAAACCAAATATGATGCTGCTCAAAATTTTTGAAAAAGTGATCATGAACTTCCAGGAATGCCTGAAGGAAATAAACCAGCGTCGCAATATGCTGGAACAAAAATTATACAATTCTATCAGGAATGAAGAATTGTTGCAATTAATGCGGATACAAAAAAGCCTTGTGTATTTTTTAACTGCATTGAGAAGTAATGAACTGCTGATGATGAAACTTGCAAGAACAAATTTTTTACAACTCGATGACAAGGAAAAAGATTTTCTTGATGATCTTGTTGTTGAAACATCCCAGGCGCTTGAAACTGCCAATACTTATACAAATATATTAAACAGCACCCTCGATGCATTTGCAAGCATTATAAGTAATAACCAAAACGAAGTTTTAAAAAGATTAAGTACCATCACTATCTTTCTCAGTATTCCGGTATTGATCGCAAGCATCTATGGAATGAATGTGCCAGTGCCCTACCAAAACTCTCCTTATGCATTCTGGATACCAGTTATTTTATCGATCGTGATACTGGCTTTTGTTGTATTCAATTATTTACGCAGGACAAAAAAATAATCACCGATGTTCAACATCAGGGTATATGGAATTTTAATCAATGAAAAAAAGCAGGTACTCGTAAGCGATGAATATATTCGCGGCAGCTATTACACAAAATTTTGCGGCGGCGGGCTCGAAAAAGGTGAAGGAACAATCGATTGTCTTAAAAGAGAATTCATGGAAGAAATGAATTTAAAAGTGGAGATCATTTCACATCTTTATACAACGGATATTTACCAGCAAAGTGCCTTCAATCCGGATCAGCAAATCATTTCCATTTACTATTATGTAAGAGCATTGGAAGCAATCTTAGTTCCTTTGCGAACCGGGCCATTTCAATTTGATGAAAGCCAATTAAAAATTTATCAGGAAAAAGCTGAAACAGAAACATTCAGGTTTATTGACTGGGATGATTTTTCAGCCGAAGCAGTTACTCTGCCGATTGATAAAATTGTAGCAACAATGGTAAAAGAAAATAATTAAAATGAATACAGATCACTTATTTGAAGAATTGCATGTGCTGGAAAATGAAAGAGCCAGGCTTGAACCATTGACCGAAAAACATTATACCGATTTATTGCCCATTGCCATGGAAAGAGAAATATGGGAATTTACAAGTGCTGATGTGAAGAATGAAACTGATTTCCGGCGTTATTTCGACACCGCTCTTACAGAAAGAAAAAACAGGTTATCCTATCCCTTTGCCATTTATGATAAGCAGGCGGGCAGATACGCAGGTTGTAGCCGGTATGCAAATATTTCGTTTCCAGATAAAAGACTGGAGATCGGCTGGACATGGTATGCACCTTCTCTGCAAAGATCAGGCATTAACAAGGCTTGTAAATTTTTGTTGCTCAGTTTTGGATTCGAACAACTGGAACTTAACCGGATCGAACTGAAAACAAGTTTATTAAATGTAAAATCGCAGGGTGCGATGCTTAAGATTGGTGCAATGAAAGAAGGCATTTTAAGAAGACATTCCATTTCGGAAAAGGGGCTCGTGAGGGATACTGTTTATTTTAGCTTTATTAAAGAAGAATGGCCTTCAATAAAACAACGCATTTTTCATGATCAGTTGATGAAGTATTGAAAGTAATTTCCAAACAGGAAATTTACAACGGCCTTTTTGAACCAGCTAAAATGAAACTGGCATAAAATGTAGAAGAAAAATAGGCTTACAAGAAAGCCGAATGGGAAGTGAATGATCAAAATTTCAAGTTATGGGCAGGCAGGCCAAATGAACATTGCAATTATCGTCCTGGTATCAGAAATACCAAAAGATGTTATGGGAAGTGGTGAACATTGAACACTTTAAAGTCCTGGCTATTAACTAGCATTCATAAAAATTCTATCAGCCATAAGCCGGATTCTGTTATCCCGATAAATCGGGACGGCCATCATTTATCTTGCTGTGTTATTACTAACACAATCTTGCTGCCTACCCTTCAACGTTCCTGGGAAAACCAGGATTGGACGAGCCGCCCTCCTACGCTGATTTACGTGACATTACAGCACACAAGGTTTACCCGTAATGATTGTTACCAATCAAGACTGTGAGCTCTTACCTCACATTTTCACCCTCATCCCATTACTGCGGGACAGTTATTTTCTGTGGCACTGTCTCTTTCCTGCCGAGGCGGAAGCCGGCGATTAACCGGTGTGTTGCCCTTTGCTGTCCGGACTTTCCTTCCCGATTTGCATCGGAACGATAGCCGGCTGATAGAAATGCGAAGATAATTTAAATCTTTGATAGCCCGAATGTTCTACAGCGGTGCTGATCAGCCCGGAAGTTGACATCTCCACGAGTTGACATCTCAGCGAGTTGACATCTCGGGCAGTTGACATCTCGGAGGTTTGAGTTGACATCTCGAGCTGTTGACATCACCAACAGTTGACATCTCGGGCAGTTGACATCTCGGCGAGTTGACATCTTAGGGTTCGAGTTGACATCTCGAGTAATTTCAACTGAACACTGCAAAACATCATTTGATTAAATTTGATGCTGGCGGCTGGGAGTGAATATTTAAATTCCCCTCGTATCTTTAAAACATGACGGCTGCAATCATAATTACGATCTGTATATTATTACTTATTGCTTACATCTTCGATCTTACTTCCGCACGGACAAAGATACCTTCAGTGATCCTTTTACTATTTTTAGGATGGAGCGTCAGGCAGTTGTCAAAATTATTTTCAATTCCCATTCCCGATCTTACAGCACTATTACCGGGCCTGGGCACAATAGGGCTGATACTTATCGTACTGGAAGGATCTCTTGAACTGGAATTTGATAAATCAAAGATCCCATTGATCAGGAAATCTTTTATCCTGGCATTTCTACCGATCTTCGGACTTTCATTTTTATTGGCAGGGCTTTTTACTTATTTTAATGGATATCCTTTTAAAGACGCATTGCTGAACGCAATTCCTTTTGCTGTTATCAGCAGCGCCATTGCAATACCAAGTGTAAAAGCCGAGCACACGGAAACGAAAGAATTCATTATCTATGAAAGCAGTTTTTCAGATATACTTGGAATTCTTTTTTTTAATTTTATCGCCTTCAATCAAACAATCACTGGGTTATCGTTTGCCTGGTTTGGATTGAATCTTTTAATAATGGCAGCGATTTCGTTTGTTGCTATTCTGGGGCTTTCGCTTTTGCTTGGCAAAATTGATCATCACATCAAATTTGCTCCTATTGTACTTTTACTTATATTAATTTACGAAGCAACGAAAATTTATAATTTACCAGCATTGTTGTTCATTCTTTTATTCGGACTTTTCCTTGGCAACCTTGATGCGCTGAAAAGATTTCGTTTTATTGCAAAGTTAAAGCCAGACGAATTGGATCACGAGGTTCATAAATTCAAAGAGCTCATCATAGAAGGCACATTCCTGGTAAAAGCCGTTTTCTTTCTGCTGTTTGGGTATCTTATGAAAACTTCGGAAATATTAAACCGGGAAACAGGTGTATGGTCATTGGTAATTGTTGCAGCAATCTTTATCCTTCGGGCTGCATTATTAAAATTATTCCGCATACCATTAAAACCCATCCTCTTCATTGCACCAAGGGGGCTAATAACAATTCTGCTTTTTCTGTCGATCATTCCGGAAAAAAGCATTTCCATTGTAAACAAATCCCTGATTATCCAGGTTATTATCTTATCAGCGGTAATGATGATGATCGGATTAATGTTGCCCAATAAAAATAGAAGCCTGGCAAAAACAAAATTTACGGGTGAAGAACAAAGCGTCATTTAAATAATCAAATATGCAAGGAAAATATATCATCCCGGCACAAACACATATTGGCCATGTCCACTTAAAAGTGGCTGACCTTGAACGTTCGATGGATTTCTACTGCGGCATGCTTGGATTTGAAATCACAACAATGTATGGAACTGATGCTGCATTTATCTCGGCCGGTGGTTACCACCATCATATTGGACTCAATACCTGGTACAGTAAAAACGCACCGCCGGCACCAACAAGGGCTGCTGGTTTATTTCACACTGCGATCGTTTATCCTACCAGAAAAGACCTTGCGTTTATCCTTAAACGTTTGTTGGATGCCAGCTACCCATTAACAGGCGCAACTGATCATGGTGTATCTGAAGCACTGTATCTTGATGACCCTGATCAAAACGGGGTAGAACTTTATTATGACCGGCCAAAACATCAATGGCCATCAAACCCAGATGGATCTCTACTGATGTACTCAAAATCGCTCAATCTGGATGATCTTTTAAGTGAACTTGGATAGGCAGGAAAAATCTTAAAACAACTTTGTCAAAATCATGACTTTGACAAAGTTGCTAAGTCATTGCATCAAAACTAGGCCATTGGCTTACCTGATTTGTCAAAATTTACTGTTCTTGTTTCTTTCTCTTTTATAAATACCAATTCATAGTATTCTGAATTGCTGGTTTTTACTAAAAACGCTGAACTTATTGCCCAATCTTTAAAATCCCCACCGGTCGCTGTTGTTCTAACGGCTTCTGGCAACTCTTCTGGTTTAATGGGAGTCTTAGTTTGCTGACTGAGCGGTTGCGTCTTTCCTGTGGTATCTTTCTTATCCATTTTTTGCTCGACCTGGGAATTTACATTTGTAACAGCAGCAAAAAATAATATTGCGGAGGCGATCATTACTTTTTTCATATAGAATTGTTTTTTGTGTTTGTGAATATTAAAAACAATGGTTTGAGAAAATAATGCCAGTTCTTGTTAGATGATTTTAACCTTTCAGGGAAAAAATTAATAAGTAGAATGAGAACTACAGGAAAAGATAAAAAGCATATCAAGAATAAATACTGCTCTTTATTATTCACTGATCCCCTGATAAATCAGGTCAGAATATTTTCAGTACCTTTCTTTAAATGTATGTTGCGGTTGGGGAAATCTAATTCTTGCCGATTATTTTCCCATTTCAAATGTGTCAAGCCCTCTTGTTAAATTTACGAAAGCTTCAATGGTAACAATATTATCCTTTCCATCGAGGTCGGTATTCATTAATAATACACGCCCAACTTTTGTAACAGGATCAAATGAAATAAAGGCAGCCAGTCCGGGATCGCTGCCACTATGAGCTATTTTCCCTCTCCTGTTATAACTCCAGAATACCGCCCTGTTTGGCTCACGTGGATCCATAGCCGAAGGCATAGTAGCCGGGGTAAATTGCTTTTGAAACAATGCATCAAAGGATTTTTTGCTTATGATGTTTGATTTCCCGGAATATCCTTTGATCATTTCGATGAGATATTTGGTAAGATCAGATACGGAGGTTTTTAAACTCCCGTCGGGGTAGGTCGCAAGGCTATATGCCTTAAGGCTGCGATCAGGATTAAGAATACTCTTATCAAAGGCATCATCGTGCCGGTCTACCTGGTACAATGTCGCATACTTGCTGCTCCTTGCATCATCATAGAACCAATGTGTATCTGTCATTTTAAGTGGGGTAAAAATATTATCATTCGTATATTTGTCAAAAGACATTTTTGATTTTATTTCAACAATGTAAGCAGCCAATGCTGCCGCCACATTTGAATAACTGTATTTTTTGCCCGGTTCGGCATTGCCAAAATTCGCTTTGTCGTAGTAAGCACCTCCTTCTGCATAATATCCTTTCATAAAGTCTTTTAATTCAACAGCCGGTTTCCTGCCAATATTGTAAGCACGTGCATACATTGTTTCGTTATCAATGAGTCCGGACGTATGTGTTGCAAGGTCTTTTATTTTTATTACTGCAGTTGGAAAAAATGGATTGACCACTTTGAACGGTAAAATATCATTTATCGGCGTTTCCAAAGTAAAATATCCTTTGTCAATACACTGCATCACTGCAAGAGCAATAACAGTCTTGCTTACTGACCCGACCGGCTGGATTGTTTGAATTGTGTAAGGCGTTTTCCTGGCCTTATCTGCAAGTCCATAGCCACCAGAAAAAATCACCTGGTCCTCTTTTACAATCGCAACTGCAAAGCCGGGTAATTTTGACCCTGCCTGCACCGACTGCAGAAAATCGTTTAATCCCTGAACTGTCTTCTGAGAAAAGCAAATTGTATTAAACAATACCAGTATTGCGAGGATGCAGAATCTAAGAAAGTTTTTTTTCATTTTTTAATTTTTTTTTGCCTTTGCATCATTGTACCATTACTGCAACAAGTTTTTTCAATACTCTCATAAACCGTGCTAATAATAAAATTTCTCGCTTTCACATTATCTGTATCTCCGCCCGTGAAAAGGTCTGTAATAATGCCGTTCCTATTTAATATAATACTTGTAGGAAACCCGTTATTTTGATTGAGCCGGTAACATTCCTGGCTGCCTACAGATGCAACCTTGTATTTGATATGATATTTTTTCTTTAAGAATTTTAATTTTTCCGGCTTTTCATAAGTAAAAGACAGGAATTCAAAATTGTTATTGCGTGAAAACTTCTTTTGCAACTCGTTTAATGCGCTGAGTTCAGCAATACAGGGCGGACATGCTTCAAACCAAAAATTTATAAAAACAACTTTTCCCTTTAAAGAATCTTTTGTGATATTTCGGCCATCAAATTTTGCATTGAAGTCCGGAAATGATTTACCAATAGATTCCCTCTCTTTTGCTTTGAAAAGCGAATCCATGTTAATTGTCGGCGTCTCTGCTTCACCGTTTACCTGTGCACCGGCATTGATACATATGGACAAGTACAAAAGGAATAAAAAATTTCTTCTCATCAGCCTTAAGGATGTTTACTTTTTTCTCTTACTGCTTTAAACTCTGAACCTTCTTTCCATGAAGGCCACTTATGATCAAATGCCAGGCGGCGGCCGATCCGGAACAATAATTGAACATCATCAAGCATACCATTTAAATCCATACCTGCATTATATTCATCCGAGGGCTGGTGATAATGTTGTTGTTTATAATCAGCTACCATTGTTTCTCCATACCCTTTTGGTTTTCCAACAACATCGGTTCCTGCCTTAAAATCCATTGACGGAATTCCTACTTTGGCAAAATTAAAATGATCCGACCGGTAGTAGGAACCGGTTTCCGGATGGGGATCAAAAACCAGCACCCGATCGACTTTTGCAAGTTCTTCCTGTAAATAATCTTCCAGTTCATTTTGACCCTGGCCATTCAGTACAATATCTTTTGTTTTACCAAATGAATTCAGTATGTCCATATTAAGATTTGCCACGGTTTTATCAACCGGGTAAACAGGGTTTTGCGCATAGTACTCTGAGCCCCACAAGCCCTGCTCTTCTGCAGTCACAGCTAAAAATATTATGGTTCTTTCCGGCGCTGTCTTTAAACTTTTAAACCCTCTTGCTATTTCAAGCAGACCCGCGAGGCCACTACCGTTGTCGAGAGCTCCATTATAAATTGAATCTCCTTTTTCATCTGGCTTCCCAATTCCTAAATGATCCCAGTGGGCTGTATAAATAATTGTTTCACCGGGGAAGTTGGTCCCTGTTATCTTTCCAATGACATTGTGTGATTGATCGTATTCTGATTTTACCTGCATGGTAGTTGATAATTTGATTCCAAGCGGTTCGGCTACGAATCCCCGTTTGTCTGCCCGGCTTAGCAAGGACGAATCCTTCCCCGCCACCATCAATAATCTTTTAGTTGCATCGGCCGATATCCATCCCGCGATATCACATAATTGCTCGTTCCTACCCCTGATGTCTAATCGAAGTTTTGAGCTGTTCCAAAGATTTTGCACAACTTTGAACGGGTAAGTTGCAGCTTTATCGGTGTGTATAATTAAACATCCTTTCGCACCCTGCCTTGCAGCTTCTGCATACTTATACGGCCACCTTCCGTACCAGGTCATTGTCTTTCCTTTGAATAAACCCGTATCTCCTGAGTTAAATCCGGGATCATTTACCAAAACCAAAACTATTTTTCCTTTTACATCCAGGCCCGCATAGTCGTTCCAGTTATATTCCGGCGCCACAACGCCATAGCCTGCAAAAACTACTTCATCATTATTGAATGACAATGCTGTGTCTGTTTTATCTGTATAAATTATATAATCCTCCCTGCCTTTTAAATCGAAACTTTCTTTTGCAGCAGCAACTTTCATTGTGGGGGCAGCCGTTGCCGTGATCTTAACCATTGGCACATCCTGGAAATAACTGTTGCCATTGCCTGGTTCCAGGCCGATAGCCTTGAACTCATGTTCGAGGTATTGGGTGGTTTTTGTTTCTCCCAATGTGAAGGGCTTTCGCCCCAGGAAGTCATCAGCGGAGACGGTAATGATATGCTTTTTCAAACTGTCAACACTAAACACTGCAAGGCCCTCTGTGTCATCCCTTTTTTTGGATGAATCACATCCTCCAATCATTAAGGTTATAGTAGCAAAATGCAGGAAGAAAAAGACAGTTCTCATCGCAGTTATCATTTCCTGGTAATGTAGATAAAAAATTAACGCAAAAAGCGTGTAGCAGAAAATATTGTTGTCACACAAATACTACCGGCTTCACGCTTCCAGGTCATGAATACAAATATTATTTCGATTCCAGTAGTTTAAAGAATTGGTCAAGCTGGGGAAGGATCACAATCCTTGTTCTGCGGTTTGCGGCCCTGCCTTCTACAGCTGTGTTATCAGTAACGGGTTTGTACTCGCTCCTTCCGGCTGCAGTCATATTTGCAGGATTAATTCCGTATTGCTGCTGAAGGATCCTTACTATAGTTGTAGCCCGCTTTACGCTAAGATCCCAGTTGTCGAGCAACAGGGAATTACCCTTGTAGGGAACATTATCAGTATGCCCTTCAACCATAAATTCAATTGCCGGTTGATTTTTCAAAACCAATGCAACTTTACCCAACACTTCTTTTGCCCGGTCGGTCACATCATAACTGCCACTTTTAAATAAGAGTTTATCAGAAATATCAATGTACACTACGCCTTTATCTACTTTTATATTTATGTCTTTATCATCCATATTTCCAATAGCTCCTTTCAGGTTTGTAACAAGCGCCAGGTTCAGTGAATCCTTCCTGTTAAGTGCTGATTGAAGACCCTGGATATAATTATCCTTGGCACCAATATTATCAAGCGATTTTTTAATACTTTCTGCCTGGGAAGAACTAATCACCGACAGGTTTTCCAGTTGTTTTAGCGCCTGGCTGTTGTTTTGATTAAGAAAATCGATCTGCTTCTTAAGGTTCGCAACTTCAGATTCCAATTCCGTTTTTTTTCGGCTATTCGCCGTAGTTAGGTCGTTACAGTCTTTTAATTGTTGTTGCAAAGTGATGTACTCCGTTTGCAATTGCGCATTTTTTGCCTGCTCCCCTTTTAATACTTTTTTACTTACGCACGAACTCATTATCAATGCTGCCAGAAACCCTGTAGCTAATAATTGATTAATTCTCATATGATTCATTTATTATTTGGCGCAAAGTTATTTGATTGCGTTTCACAATGTCAAAGATCAGCCTTGTAAAATTGTTAAAGTGAAGCTTCGGGGCTATTGTGGAAGTAATATCCACCGGTATCAAACTTACTTCAATGATCATTGGAATATTCAGACATTCATTTTTTCCATAAGGGTTTTTTACCAGACGGTGCTATCTTTCCCTTAGCTTTTACTGCTGATGTATTTCCATGATAATGATCGGTGGATCTGCTATACTTTTCCGGTGGAGCTGGTACCGCATTTGTGATTGGTGCAGGTTGACCATTTACCACCTCCTCCTGAATTTCATTTACAACGCCATCCTTATTATCAACAGGCATATCAGGATTGGGTTTTATTGTTTCAGTCTGATCGTCTACGTTTGCAGTTGGCAGATCCGCGGCTGGCATTGAAGGCAATATTTCTTTCTTCCTTTTTGTAGCTGGCTTGTTAGTACTGATTTTTCTAGCAGCTATTTTTTTAGCGGCGGCTTTCCTGACAGCAGCAGTTTTTGAAACTACCGGGCCTGATTTCTTTTTAGCTTCAATTTTTTTTGCCGGACTTTTTGATGCTCCTTTTTTTACCGCAGGGCTGGCTGCTTTGTTGGCTGTTTGTGCTGTTTTGCCTGCTTTTCCACTTTTCTTAACTGCTACCTTTTTCACAGTACTTTTTTTTACCGCTCTCTTTTGTGGAGAAGCTTTTTTGGAAACCGATTTCTTAGACTTTGCCATAAGATAAATTTAATGGGGTTAAATGATAAGTTACTTTTAAAAACGCCGTCAGGGAAATCCCAAAAATCATACCACGGCATTAGCATAACCAGGGCGTATTAAATCGAAGTTTGATTTAAAAAAGCAAATGTTGAATGGGGAACACATACCCCACGGGCAAGCAATAGCAGCAGTTTTAATTCAAAGCAAAAGCGACATTTATTGCTTAAATTTAAATAAATGAAAAAGAAGCCGGTCGACATCTTCAGAATACTATTTAACCTGTTGCGTTCTGGTAAGGATAAAACAAGGTATATCAAATCCAGGAACGTAGTTGAATTTAAAATTGAACTGAAGAAATTTGCCGGAGATGTTTTCATGATGTGTATGGGAATTCTTTCTGCAGGCTTTGGCTTGAAAAGTTTTCTCTTACCAAACCGCTTTCTTGATGGTGGCGCAACAGGTATTTCATTGTTGATCGCAGAATTGAGCAGTATGAAATTATCCTGGTGGCTGATACTTGTCAATGCTCCATTTGTCATCCTGGGCTACAATATTATAAGCCGGCGCTTTGCGATCAGGACAGCTCTCTGCATCATTGGGCTGGCCATTTGCGTGGCATTTGTGCGTTACCCAACAATTACCAATGACAGGTTGCTGGTAGCTGTATTCGGCGGTTTTTTTCTCGGTGCAGGCACCGGGCTCGCTGTAAGAGGTGGTGCCGTTATTGATGGCACTGAGGTATTGGCAATTTCATTGAGTAAAAAATCCGGGCTCTCGATTGGTGACGTGATCATGATCGTGAACACTATCATTTTTTCCTTAGGTGCCTATCTTGTGTCGGTGGAAATTGCATTGTATGCGATGCTCACTTATCTTTCCGCTTCCAAAACAATTGATTTTATCATTGAGGGAATTGAAGAGTACACTGGTGTTACAATCATTTCCGTAAAATCAGAAAGAATAAGAACCATGATCATTGAAAAGCTGGGCCGTGGCATTACGGTTTACAATGGTGAACGTGGACATGGAAGGAGCGGAGAAAAACTATATGACCTTAAAATAATCTACACCATTGTAACCCGCCTCGAGGTAAGCAAACTTAAACTCGAAATAGAAAAAATTGACCCAAAGGCATTCGTTGTGATGACGAGCGTAAAGGATATGAAGGGTGGAATGATTAAAAAGAGGCCATTGAAGTAATTTGATGATTTGATGATTTGGTGATTTGGTGATTTGGTGATTTGGTGATTTAGGATTTGGTGATTTGATGATTTGATGATTTGGTGATGGTAATTGGGTAATTTAAAATCTTTCTTTAAAGCAATGCTTATACTTGGATTTCATCATCAAATTTTCAAATCATCAAATCAACTACTAACTTCTATTTGAAATAAATCTCTGTCGCTCCATAACCATAAGACTGATGATATTGATTAACGAAAGATTTCACATCATGCTTATGGCGCAATCTTTCGTGTATCTCATCCCGTAGCCTTCCCTCTCCTATTCCATGAATCGCAATAAGTTCAGGTTGGCGATGAGCAACAGCAAGCTCATAGTATTTTTCAAATGTGTTCAACTGTATGCTGAGAATATCAAAGTTTGATAAATTCCTCCA
>JBDSBG010000159.1:0-2639 GCA_039921685.1 Ferruginibacter sp. | reverse complement strand
AAAATTATATTAGTTACAACTAAAACTATGTTTTGCTGGTTGAATTTTTTTAATGCAGATAAAACGCCCTGGTAAAATATGAGCAGTAAATTTCCAATGCTGAAAAAAATAATTGCAACAGAAGATTGTTTGAAATAATCGTTCAAATGCGGCAAGAAAAAGAACACATAGAGCAACATGACTGCAGAAAATAACAGGATTACCGCAAACAGCATCTTGTGAATCACCGGTAATAACTTAGGCTCTTGAGAAAGCAAAGCGATCGCAGCATAATCCAGGCCTGCGCTAAATACAAAGACTACAAAATTCAATAGGTAGAGCTCGTTAAAATAAGGGCCACTCCCCTGCGCCCCCAGCAACCTCACGATAAATATATTTATCAAAAAAACAACAATGTGGTTCAGCAATTTGCCAATGACATTGTGTTTTAAAATTTGCGCAATATTGATCATGAATATGGCCTGGGTAAACCTGCCTTGTTTATTTTAATGCAAATTGGCCTGCAATTCTTTAAATTACGAAGCAAAAATTAATGACAAGTTATGGCATTGCTACGAAAAATTAACGCTAAAGCTAAAACAACTATTGATACAGGGTTTGGGGAAAATGCCTCTAATTATGGAGGGCGCTTCCTCAATAAGGATGGTCAACCAAATATCACTAAGACAGGCCTGGGTTTTATGGAGCAGTATAGCTGGTATCATAGCATGCTGGCCATGTCGGGAACTCATTTTTTCCTTACAATACTTTCCTTTTACATTTTAGTGAATATTCTTTTTACAATCATTTATTACATGGTAGGCGTGGAGCATCTCAGCGGCCTTGCTGAAACGAATTCGTCTGTTGATAAATTTATTGAAACATTTTTTTTCAGCTCACAAACTTTTACAACCGTGGGTTATGGACGAATCAGCCCTGTTGGTTTTGCTACTAGTGCAGTTGCCGCTTTCCAGGCACTCATTGGCTTGCTGAGTTTTGCTGTTGCAACAGGGCTGATGTATGGAAGGTTTAGCCGTCCCAGGGCCTATTTGAAATTTTCTCACAATGCAGTTATTGCACCCTATAAAAATATTACTGCAATGATGTTCAGGATTGCGCCTTTCAAAAATGCAACGCTTACGGATGCTGAAGCTAAACTTACACTCGGTTTGACTGTTGAAGAAAATGGCAAATTCGTAAACAAGTTTTTTCCGCTGGAACTGGAAATCGATAAAGTAAATGCACTCACTTTAAGCTGGACAGTCGTTCATCCGATAACTGAGAACAGCCCGCTGTATAATTTTAGCGAAGCAGATTTTAAAAATACCCATGGTGAGGTATTGTTATTTGTCAAAGCTTTCGATGATATGTTCAGCAACACTGTTGTTGCCAGGAGCTCATATACATTTAATGAGGTTGTGTACGGTGCCCGGTTTTCACCGATGTATCATAAGAACGAAATCCATAGTGGAACCGTACTGGAACTTTCCAGGCTTAATGATTTCACTTCTGTGAATTTGAAAGAAAACTGAAAGCTAAGACAGCATTTATTCCATGACCAGGGTTTATTCATTCACCGAGGCTTAATTCATTGTTCTTTTTTCAGAGCATTGATAATCGCTGCAAACTCTGTTGCAACCAGGCTGGCACCTCCAACCAGGCCACCGTCTACATCTGGTTTTGAAAAAATCTCTGATGCGTTAGCGGCTTTTACACTGCCACCATATAAGATCGAAACAGAATTTGCAATTTCGTTGCCGAATTGGGCTGCTATAACGCTACGTATATGTGCGTGCATTTCCTGAGCTTGCTCGCTGCTCGCCGTTCTGCCAGTGCCAATTGCCCATATCGGCTCATAAGCAATGATAAAATTGTTCATTTGTTCTTTGGTTAGATGGAACAGGCTTTCCCTTAATTGAGTTTCAACATAACTGTTCTGTGTACCCGCTTCACGGATATTCAAAGGTTCACCACAACAGAAGATGGTTTTTAAATTATTTTCAAAGGCACGATTAACTTTTTCTGTGAGTACACTGCTTGTTTCAGCATAATATTCTCTTCGTTCGCTGTGGCCAATGATCACAAATTTTATATCAATGCTTTCCAGCATTTCTGCACTTACTTCTCCTGTGTAAGCACCATTCTTCGTTGCAGCACAATTTTGTGCAGCAACATATACATTAGCTCTGCCCTGTAATTTTTCACTGATCCTTAAGAGATAAGGGAACGGAACCCCAAAAATCGCCAGTTGATCCCTGCCTATTGAATGATCAGTAGCAAGCAGCTCTTCGGTAAGCTGTTCCGCTTGTTTCAGTGTCAGGTTCATTTTCCAGTTTGCAGCAGCTATTTGTTTGCGCATGATATTGTTAATTTGATAAATAAAGTTGTTGAAGTATTTCTGTTTCTTTTTGGGAGACCTTTTGTTGTTTCATTGCCTTCCAGTTTGCTATATCTTTTATTGCTTTTTCAAAATTATAACGGTCAGTTCCCCACGAGAAATGCTCAATATATTTTGGAGGATAGGGTTGCCCAAATATATTGCAACAAACGCCTACCACCGTACCGGTGTTAAATGAAGTATTGATCGCTGCCCTGCTGTAATCACCCATTAAAAGCCCAGCTTTGTTTCCTGCCTCAATACTCCTCATGTTCTTATCCAA
>JBDSBG010000158.1:0-15384 GCA_039921685.1 Ferruginibacter sp. | reverse complement strand
TTTATTCACTTCTACATGGACCCTTTTAGCGGCAAGTCCCATATCTCGTAAAAGACTTGATAATTCCCCGGTAGCTTTCGGAAAATCCCGTAATTGCTGGATTGTAAATTCATCCAGCGTTTGTATTTTTCTATTGATTGCCATAAAACAATTTCTGGTTTACGATTTACGAAGTTAGATTTGCGGCTCAAATGTAATTTATATTATTTTGAATGTTGTATGTAGGATGTTCAATTATTTATACTGAGAGCAGCACCTATAACCTTCAAGATTTAAAATTCAACACAATCATTGATGAAAGTTTACAAATTCGGGGGGGCCAGTATCAACAACATTGACAGGATAAAAAATACAGGTCATATCATCCAGGAAGGCTGTAATGGAAAATTGTTGGTTGTTATCTCCGCTATGGGAAAAACAACCAATGCCCTGGAGAAAGTAGTAGATGCATTTTTTGATGGAAGGTTGGATGATGCACTGAAATTATTTGGGCAGGTAAAAGAAAACCATTTAAACACGCTGAAATACCTCACAGTTGTGAACTGGGAGCAGGCAGAGAATCAACAAAAAGATTTCTTTACAGAAGTAGAATGGATGCTGCACGATAAGCCGGTAAGGAGCTATGATTATTATTACGACCAGGTGGTTTGTTGCGGTGAACTGCTGAGTACATCGATGATCAGTCATTATTTATCTGAACAAAAAATAAAAAACAAGTGGGTGGATGTACGTGATATCGTTAGAACGGACAGCAATTTCCGTGATGCCTCCATCGACTGGGCATACACAGAAAAAAAGGTCCAGTCCGACATTGTTCCACTATTCAATGAATATGATATCATCATTACGCAGGGCTTTATTGGTTCAACCGATGAGAACGAAAGCACTACGCTTGGCCGTGAGGGAAGTGATTTTACAGCAGCCATCTTTGCCAATTTATTATCAGCAGCATCCCTTACTATCTGGAAAGATGTTGATGCAGTAATGAGCGGCGATCCAAGAACCTATAAAAATGCGGAGATCATTCCTGCATTAAGTTTTACCGAAGTAATTGAAATGGCCTATTACGGAGCCCAGGTAATTCACCCTAAAACCATCAAGCCGCTGCAAAATAAAAATATACCGCTGTTTGTAAAAAGCTTTCTGGATCCGACCTTGCCGGGTACTTCCATTACGAAACAATTGTCCAAAAATTTGCCGCCGATCATAGTTGATAAGGAGAAGCAGGTATTGATACAATTTAAATCAAAGGATTTTTCTTTCGTGGAAGACAAACCTGTGCAACAATTGCATGAATTGTTTAACGAGGTAAAAATAAAGCCAAATCTTTCGCAGAATACAGCCATATCATTACTCTGTTGCTTCGATGACCGTGCAGAAAAAATTGAAAAATTGGCAGCCGATGCGTCACTGATCTTTGATGTGGAGGTGGAAAAAAATCTAACATTGCTTACCATCAGGCATTACACTGAAGAGATCATAAAAACACTTACGGCAGGCAAACAAATTGTGTTGGAGCAGAAGACTCCGCAGACGGTGCAGATGCTAATGAGGTAAAAAGAAGATGTAAGATGTAAGATCTAAGATGTAACCTCGGCTTGAAAGATATCTTACATCTTAAATCTTAAATCTTAAATCTTACATCTTAGATCATACATCAGTTAAGAACGTACTCCCCCTTCCTGTTCACCATTATAATTGGCAATTGTTTTTTCACTTCAAAATAGTCGAACACTTCCTTGATGTTCTTATTGAATTGCTGCAGGTAAGCATTATCCCTTATCGTAGAGTTAAGGTATTCCATTGATTTTTTTACATTGTATTTCACGGGGAAAACATGAACAGGAATAAACTCCTGGCCTTTTGCTCTTACGTTACTGGCGATGATATATAATTCTTCGATGGGCTCATCACTGATGGCAATGCATCCTGTAGAAACGCAATTGCCATGAATGTAAATAGAATTTCCCGGGCGTTGTGGATCACTCAGAATCTTATCAGATGCATTTGGATAATTAAGCCCAAGCGAAAGATGATAATTACTGTTTGGGTTGAATTCATTGATTTGATAGAATCCTTCGGGCACCTGGTAATCACCTTCCATTCGTTTCGGGCCCATCGTGCCACTTTGCATACATACCTTATAAGTTTTAAATAATTTGAAAGGTTCTTTCAAATCCGCTTTTACCCAGACCTCCAACTGGCGGTCATATTTAAATGAGCGGATGTATATCTCTGCCGGAGGCCACACGAGTTTTTGCTTTTCAAACTGCTTTTTTAAAGAATCTTCCATACGGCTGGTTATGGACTGAACTTTATAATATGGCCTTTGTATGGGACTGACTGTATTTTGCGAAAATCCATTTGGGGCAAAGCACAGTCCAACAAAGACTAAAACAAGGATGTTACGAATATGCTTCATTAATAATGTAATTGCGTGTACAGTTGACGGAGAGTGAAAGTAATAAATTATTCTTTTTTCAGCTGTTAAAAATACGGTTTATATAAAATACCAACTTGTCAAATGTGGGATTTACGGATAAATAGCGAACTTTTACAATCCCGGGCTATGTAAAACTTAAGCTGTAACTTTTTGAAAGAAAATTTTCAAAAAGTTACAGCTTTCCGAATTAGTTATAAATTCCCTCTAGCATCCTGTTCTCTTTCCAATGCTTCAAACAATGCTTTAAAATTTCCTTTGCCAAAACTTTTTGCGCCTTTGCGTTGAATGATCTCAAAAAATAATGTCGGCCTGTCCTGCAAAGGTTTGCTGAATATCTGTAGCAGGTATCCCTCTTCGTCACGGTCGATCAAAATGCCAAGTTCACTTAGTGGCTGCAGGTCCTCATCAATCTTCCCCACCCTGTCGAGCACATCAGCATAATAACTCGCAGGGATATTCAAAAATTCAATACCGCGGCTTTTCAGGTCCTTTACTGTTGCCACGATATCATTTGTAGCAATGGCTACATGCTGCACGCCTTCGCCATTGTAAAAATCCAGGTATTCCTCCACCTGGCTTTTCTTTTTTCCTTCAGCAGGTTCGTTGATCGGAAATTTCACATAACCATTTCCGTTACTCATCACCTTGCTCATCAAAGCGGAGTATTCTGTGGAGATATCTTTATCATCAAAAGAAAGAATATTTTTAAATCCCATTACATCCTCATAAAACTTAACCCAGGGATTCATTTGGTTCCATCCAACGTTTCCTACACAATGGTCAACGTATAACAATCCTGTAGAAGGCGGATTGTACGCAGACTTCCATTCGCGGAAACCGGGCATGAAAACACCATTGTAGTTTTTTCTTTCAATAAATAAATGAACGGTTTCGCCGTAAGTATGTATGCCGCTCATAACCAGTTCGCCGGCATCGTCGGTTAGAGTCACAGGCTCCATATAACTTTTGCCACCACGCATGGTCGTTTGTTTCCAGGCATCCGTTGCGTCTTCCACTTTCAATGCAAGAAATTTTACGCCGTCACCATGTTTACTTACATGATCTGCGATCATATTGTTTTCCCTGAGTGCAGTTGTTAAAACAAAAGTGAGTTTATTCTGGCGGATCGCATAGCTCACTTTGTCCATCACACCGGTTTCGGGACCGGCATAGGCAAGTGATTGAAATCCGAAAGCGGTTTTATAAAAATGGGCTGCTTGTTTAGCATTGCCTACATAAAATTCCACATAGTCTGTTCCGTTTAAAGGCAAAAAATCGGTACTGGCCTTTGATATATTTTCGGGTGCTGCAATTGTTGCTGACATAAATTTAATTTTTAAATAAGTAGTTTGGGGATTGGCGCTTTGCTGTTTGTATTGTTAATAAAGCATTATCCATGAAGGATACTGATTATTAATTCGAATCCATCGCCAATGTAACCATCAACAGCGTATAGTTTACACGTTTATCGCCGAAAATTTTATGTGGATAGTCTGGAATCATTCGCTTTCAAAGTTAAGAAAAAATTGTGGGGAAAGCAAGGAGGAATTACTGAATGCATTATTCGCCTTTTGAGTCATTCGCTTATATTTGCCCCATGAAAAAAGTCGGTATTCTTGGCGGGGGGCAGCTGGGGCGTATGTTGTTGCAGGCGGCAGCCAATTACCCTGTAGAAACCTATGTGTTGGAAAATGACAATCATTGCCCCGCAGCACATTTATGCCATCATTTTCTAAAGGGTAATATAACCCGTTTTGATGATGTTTATAATTTTGGGAAAGGCCTTGACGCTATCACGATAGAAATAGAAAGTGTGAACCTGGAAGCATTGGAAAAATTAGAGACTGAAGGTGTGGCTGTTTATCCAAATCCTGCGGCTCTGAAGATTATAAAAGATAAAATACTTCAGAAGGAATTTTATAGAAAAAATCAAATACCAACCAGTGAATTCGTCATCACCAAAAACCTGGCAGAACTGGAACAGCATGTAAATTTTTTGCCAGCCGTACATAAACTGGCGCTGGGCGGTTATGATGGAAAGGGTGTTCAGGTTATCAAAAATAAGGATGAGATCAATACAGGTTTTGATGCTCCTGCTGTATTGGAAAAGAAAATACATATCAAAAAAGAAATAGCGTTAATTGTCGCCGTTAGTAGCAGTGGAGAAATAAAATTGTATAGCCCGGTTGATATGGTATTCAATCAACGCCTCAACTTATTAAGCCATCAATTGTGCCCAGCTGAACTGCCGGAAAAAGTTTTCTGGAAGGTTGAAGCCATTGCAATGAAGCTTGTAAAAGAACTTAAAAGCCCGGGCATCTTTGCAGTCGAATTTTTTGTTGATAATGATGATAATGTACTGGTAAATGAAACTGCACCACGCGTTCACAACAGTGGCCACCACAGCATTGAAGCCTGCTACAGCAGCCAGTTTGATATGCTGTGGCGCATCATGCTGCAATATCCCTTGGGGAATACGGATAATATTTTACCTGCAGCAATTGTAAATCTTGTTGGAGAAATTGATCAAACGGGGCCTGCATCATATCAAGGCCTGGAAGAAGTTTTGAAAATGGATAATGTATTTGTACATATCTATGGTAAAGCTGAAACAAAACCTGGCCGCAAAATGGGGCATGTAACAATTCTTAGCAACGAAAAGCAGGAACTATTGCACAAGGCAAATCAAATTAAACATGTGTTGAAAGTTGTTGCAGAGGTTTAGAAGGTTTAAAAGGTTTAAGAGGTTTAAAAGGTTAGTGAACTTTTTAAACGTTTGAAACCTCTTGAACTTTTTAAACTTATCACAGCGTTAAACCATTAGCCAATCGTTTCAATTCGATTTCTGCCGATTTAGCAGCATAATTTAAATTCACCAGGCGGAAACCAGATTCTTCAAAACTTTGTTGTGCATTTTTTACTTCAACAGATGTGGCTTGTTTTAGCTGGAAGCGAAGCAACGTTAATTCAAGCAACCGGGAAGATAGTTTGTAATTTTCCTGGGCCGTATCCAATTGGTTGATGGTATTGACATAGGCCTGGTATTGCTTTACAGCCTGGGCACTATAGTCTCTTATCAAAATTTGTTTTTGCAGGCCGGCATTTCGCACATCAAGCTCTGCAACCTGTTGTTGTCGCTTGAAAATAGAACCATTGAATATGGGAACAGCAAGTGATAAACCGACCGTTGGTCCGTAATTCTGATTCAACAATAAATTGCCCGCTGCTGCCTGGTTCCTGCTAAATCCATACCCTGCCGTAGCACGAATGGATGGATATCGCTGCGCCGCCGTTTCTTTTACAATTAGTTCATTGATCCTTATTTGATTTTCTGCTGCCCGGATATCTGCATTTTTATCCAGGCTGTTTAATACAGTATCCAATATGATGTTTTTATCAATCAGGATCGTATCCTTAATTACAATCGAAGAATCTGCATTTAATGTGAGCAATCTTAAAAGCTCTGCTTTTGCCTGGTCAACAATTAGTAGTTGCGCAAGCTTGGACTGCTGCAAAACATTCAAATCAATTTGTGCCTGGAAAAGATCTGCATTATTTGCAAGTCCAACTTTTTGACGCAGTTTCACGATATCTAGTTGCTGGCTCGTAGCTTCAATCGAACGATCAATTGTTTTTATATAATCCTGTTGGCGAACAATATCATAATAAGCAACCATTACAGAAGCAATAATGTTTTGAACCTGTGCATTTAATTGTTCCCTGCTTTGCAAATGAAGCTCAGCAAATCGCTTCTTTGTTGCCACTACTCTGCCACCATTGTAAAGCAGGATGCTTCCTGTAATATTTGCAGAAAGGTTGTTTGCAGCGGCATTATTACGGTTGATATCATCCCCTGTATTCAGCTTTTGATTTACTGAAGTCAGTTGCTCATTATTGGCAGTGTTGCCTGTTACAAGCGGCAGGCCCCCGGCATATCCATAATTGTTGTAAATAGTAGCCGCCTGGATCCTGTTATCGGCAATCTGCAGATCAAGACTGTTCTTCAAGGCGATATTCACGGCATCGGGTAGCCGCAATGGCTCCTGCGCTGGAGATATAAATGAAACCAGGAAAAAGACCGATAAGAATAATATACTTTTCATCAACAAAATTATTTACGGGACGATGCTGTTTCCGCCGGTTCATTACCTTCGTCATTTGCAGGCCCGTTATTTTCTGCTTCCGCTTGTTTTACTTTGTATTTTTTATTGGATGACATGAATGTGTACATGGCAGGTATAACAAGCAAAGTGAGCAGCAATGAAAAAACAAGTCCGCCCACAACTACGATACCCAACGATACCCTGCTTGTGGATGCTGCGCCGAGGCTCAATGCAATGGGCAATGCACCGCCACATGTTGCAAGGCTTGTCATTAAAATGGGGCGAAGCCTTTGCCTGGCCCCTTCCAGTACTGCATCCATCCTTGATAAACCCTGCTCCCTTTTTTGATTGGCAAATTCAACGATGAGGATCCCGTTCTTGGTTACGAGCCCAATGAGCATGATCATACCAATCTCAGAAAAGATATTGAGGGTTTGTCCAAACAGCCAGAGGCTTAGGAGCGCACCTGCCAAAGCTAACGGTACCGTGAACATGATAATAAAGGGATCAACAAAACTTTCAAACTGCGCTGCCAGTACGAGGTAGATAAGCATCAATGCAAGGATGAAGGCAAATGCAATATTCGATGAACTTTCAACATAATCTCTTGCAGGACCTGTTAATGCGGTTTGGAAACTTTCATCCAGTAATTTTTCGGAAATCCCCTGCATGGCTTTTATTCCGTCTCCAATGGTATATCCTTCGGCAAGAGAAGCAGCAATGGTTGCCGCTTTATCACGGTTGAAATGATAGAGCGTTGGCGGGCTGCTGCTTTCTTCCAGGTTTACTACAGCACTCAATGGGATGTTCTGGCCTTTGTCATTACGGACATACAACCTGGAAATATCTTCCGGCACATCTCTTTCGCTGCGTTCCACCTGTGCGATTACAGAGTACTGGTGGCCGTCTTTTAAAAAATAGGCAAGCCTTCCACCACTGAATGCGGATTGAATAGCAGCCACAACATCCTGTGATGATAACCCGAGGTCCTTCACCTTCATCCTGTCGAGGGTAATTTGTACTTCGGGTTTATTGAATTTGAGATTGACATCAACATTTGAAAAGGTCTTATCCTTTCTTGCTTCGTCCAGAAATTTGGGAATGATTTCTTTTAACCGATCAAGGTTGGCGTTCTTCAAAATAAATTGCACAGCAGAACCACCTCTTGATCCTGCGCCAACAGCTATTGTTTGTTCCTGTACAACCGAAACCCTGGCATCGTTGAACCGGGCCATCTTCCTGTTCAGGTCATTGGCAATCTCGTCCTGCGAACGATCTCTTTCATTCACCGGGACAAGTGCAAGCCTGGGTTGGCTGCTGTTAATAGCGCCGGCTGGTGTGCGGGCAAATACAAAATCCCTTTCCGGAACCGAATCATAGAGGTAATTGGCGATTTCATCCGATATCTTTTGCATTTTTCCATAGCTGGTACCTTCCTGCGCACTAACGGAAAAACGGATACTGCTTCTGTCTTCCAGCGGAGCGATTTCTCCTTTTAAAACACCAAAGATCAGGAAGATGGTGCCGAGGCAAACGGCAATTATAATGAAAGCAACAAAACGCACTTTTAAAAAACCATTCAGCATGCGTTTATAACCATTTTCCATTCCAACAAAAAATGGTTCAGTCTTCATATAGAATTTACCATGTCCCTGGTTTTTTTTGCTCAATACCACGTTCAATACAGGTGTAATGGTTAGCGATACCAATGCTGATATTAAAACAGCAGCGGCTAGTGTAACACCAAATTCACGGAACAACCTTCCAATAAATCCTTCCAGGAAAATGACAGGTAGAAATACAATTGCAAGTGTGATAGAAGTAGAAATAACTGCGAAGAAAATTTCTTTGCTTCCTTCAACAGCAGCTTGCTTGATGGGCATACCCTCTTCCAGTTTTCGAAAAATATTTTCTGTAACAACAATGCCGTCATCAACCACCAGCCCGGTGGCAAGTACAATTCCCAGCAGGGTAAGGATGTTTATGGAAAATCCTGAGAGGTACATGATGAAAAAAGTAGCTATCAGTGAAATAGGTATATCAATCAGGGGACGAACAGCGATCAGCCAGTTCCTGAAAAAGAAAAAGATCACCAATACAACAAAGCCAAAGGAGATGAAAATTGTTTCCTCCACTTCACTGATTGATTTGCGGATATTTTTTGTATTGTCGATCAATACATTCATTTCAATATCCGATTTATTGGTTTGCTTTAATGCCTCCAGTTTTTTATTAAAATCATCTACGATCTGGATGTTATTTGCGCCCGGTTGAGGAATGATCACCAGGCCCACTGCATTTACGCCATTATATTTCCAGCTTTGTTCCAGGGTTTCAGGACCGATCTCTACTCTTGCAACATCACTTAACCGAACAATCCCGGAACTGTCTTGCTTGATGATAAGATCGCGGAATTCTTTTTCTGAAGTAAGCCTGCCCAGGGTTTTTATGGTAAGTTCTGTATTGTTTCCATAGATTTTCCCTGGTGGCAGATCTACGTTTTCATTGTTCAAAGAATTTCTTACATCAGTAAATGAAACATTAAACGCATCCATCTTATCCGGGTTAAGCCACAAACGCATGGCATATCTTTTTACACCGAAAATGTTTACAGAACTTACCTGGTTGATGGTTTGGAATTGTTGTTGTAAAACGTTCTCAGCATAATCACTTAATTCAAGCAATCCTTTTGTACGGCTTTGAACGGCAAGTATTAAAATAAAATCACTGTTGGCATCTGCTTTTGTAACAACCGGTGGCGCATCAATATCCTGTGGAAGGCTGCGGCTCGCCTGTCCAACTTTATCACGTACATCACTAGCCGCAACTTCAAGATCAACACCAAGTTCAAATTCGACAGATATATTACTGCTGCCAAGTGAGCTCGATGACGTAATTGTTTTAATACCAGGAATGCCATTGATCTGTTTTTCCAATGGCTCGGTAATTTGTGCTTCCACTATATCCGGGTTAGCACCAGTGTAAGATGTGCTGATGCTCACAACGGCAGGATCAATGGCCGGGTAATCACGAATAGCCAAAAAAGTGAACCCAACAATTCCAAACAGGATGATCATCAGGTTTATAACGGTAGCGAATACCGGCCGCTTCAGCGAAAATTCAGAAATATTCATGCAGCTTGGGTATTGTGATTATTTAGTATGTTAATCATTGTTTTATACCAATTAAATTAAAGCTGCGGCAGCAAAGATTGTCAAGGCTGAGCCTTCTTATCGGCAGACAAGTATTAATTTCTAATTGGTATTATTTTATATCCACAGAATGATTCAATTATTTTGTGAAGAATCTTTTATAGCCAGGTCAGCCAGCTGCTTTACACTTCTCACTTTTACTTTTGCTTTTGGCCTTGCAAACAAAACACCTGTCACTACAATAGAATCGCCTTGTTGTAAACCTGAGGTTATTTCTATCGCATTAGCCTGCCTGTTGCCGGTCTTCACATTTACAAAATTTGCGACCCCATTCTTTACCACGATCACCTGGTTATTTTTATCATCCGGAATAATTGCGTTGGTAGGAACCAGTATCGAGGTCCTGTCTTTTCCTTCATTGATATACACTTTCACGAAAGCGCCGGGGTTTACTGCAACATTTTGTAATAAAGCCCTTACCCTGATATTACGTGTATCCGTATTCGCACCTGGCTCAGTTGCTACAATGATCGCCTTCTCTCTTTTTTGAGCATTTAGGTTGAGCGACACATCGATCATTGCGCCGTTCTTTATAGCATTACCGTATGCTTCCGGCAGGGTGAAATCAATCTTCACCTGGCTTATTTGCTGAAGCGTTGCAATTACAGAAGCAGGAGTTACGTAAGCACCGGGACTCACCTGCCTTAAACCTACAACACCCGTGAATGGTGCCCTGATCACCGTTTTATCTAACAATGATTGAGTGTATTGAATATCGGCCTTGTACCCATTTACCTGGTTAACCGCAATATCATAATCACTTTGATTGATCCCGCTTACATCTAACAACTGTTTATAACGGGAAACCGTAGTCTCCGCCAAATCAAGCTGCACTTTTATTTTGTTCAATTGAGCCCTCAAATCCGCATCATTGATTTTTGCGATCACTGTTCCCTGGCTAACGTGGCTGCCTTCTGCTACTTTCAAATAAGTAAGACGGCCGCTTACTTCGGGATGTAATTCCACATACTCATTCGCAACCACGGTTCCGTTTGCTTCAATCACACTATTTATTGACTGTGGCTCTGCAATGATTACATCCACCACTGCGGGCGGGTTGGGTTTGGCGGCTTTTGAAGATTTTGATTTTCCCTTACAACCAAAACAACCAATCATTAGAAGGCATCCAATAAATAATATGGAAATTGCTCTATGCTGAAATACCATCAGGTTCAAATTAAGTGCACCCGCAAAATTAAGGGTGTTGAAAAACAATAATTGTGTAAATATCAGAATCATGCCACTGTATGGGGGATCCTGACATCTAATCTCCAAATTAGATGAATGGACGTTTCCACATTTTATCTTTCCTTTGCTTAAAATAAAAATCATGAATCCAGTTGCAGGTATTATTATGGGTAGCGAAACTGATCTGAATGTGATGGAGGCCGCGGTTGAGATATTTAAACTGTTCAACATCACGTATGAGCTTACCATCATATCGGCCCACCGCACGCCGGATCGTATGCGCAGTTATGCCCTCAGTGCCAAATCACGTGGGTTGAAGGTGATTATTGCCGGGGCAGGTGGTGCTGCACATTTGCCGGGTATGGTTGCATCTTACACTACCCTGCCTGTTATTGGCGTTCCTGTTAAATCTTCCAACTCAATAGATGGGTGGGATTCGGTATTATCCATTTTACAAATGCCTTCCGGAGTGCCTGTTGCAACGGTTGCCCTAAATGGGGCAAAAAATGCCGCCATTCTTGCTGCACAGATCATTGCAGTAGCTGATGACGCTGTAGCTGAAAAGTTAGCCGAATATAAAAAAACACTCGAACAACAGGTAATGGATATGGTAGCCAGAGTTGAGCGCAGGTAAATAGTAAGCTCAGTAAAATAACAACCCGGGCACCGGGATATTGATTAATACGATAATTTAGCCGCTTATCTAATAAAAGCGGCAATTGTGCATCAAAGCCATTTTTGTAATTATTTTTGCACCCAAACTCAAAATTATATGCTTAAACAAAAACTCGTAGTTTTTCTAATGTTCGGTGCTACCCTTGCTAATGCGCAAAAAGTAGCCTTCACCGAATACGATTTAAAAAATGGGCTTCATGTAGTGTTGCACCAGGATAAAACTGCCCCGGTGGTAGCCGTATCCGTGATGTACCATGTTGGAAGCAAAGATGAACAAACAAACCGCACCGGCTTTGCCCATTTCTTTGAGCATCTCTTATTTGAAGGATCAGAAAATATCAAACGAGGTGAGTTCATGAAAATAGTAAGTAGTAATGGTGGACAAAACAATGCTAATACTACGCAGGACCGTACTTTTTATTATGAAGTATTTCCATCTAACCAGTTAGAAACCGGCCTGTGGCTGGAAAGTGAACGCATGATGCACCCGGTGATCAACGAAATAGGTGTAAAGACCCAAAATGAAGTGGTAAAAGAAGAAAAGCGACTAAGAGTGGATAACCAGCCTTATGGTAATTTTCTGGCGGAAATAATGAAACGCCTGTTCACAAAACATCCATATAATTGGGTAACCATTGGAAGCATGGCAGACCTTGACTCAGCCAAACTCGACGAGTTCATTGCATTCAATAAAAAATATTATGTTCCTAACAACGCTGTATTGGTAATTGCAGGAGATATTGATGTTGAAAAAACAAAAAAACTGGTGGATAGTTATTTTTCACCTATACCAACAGGTGCCCCAATAACCCGCAATCCTGCCAGGGAAGATCCTATCAGTACCGAAATTGTAGACACTGCCTATGACAATAACATAAGCATCCCCGCTATTATGTCGGCCTACAGGACACCGGGACTCACAAGTAAAGAATCGCTTGCTTTGCAACTGGCATCCGATGTACTGAGCACAGGGTCAAGCAGCCGCATGTACAAAAAAATGGTGGATGAAAAGAAGAATTCAGTGCAGGTGGGGTCCTTCAACTATGCACTGGAGGATTATGGCGCCTATATCATTTATGCATTGCCCAATGGTGGAGATTCAACAGCCTTACAAGTATTGCTGAAGGATATGGAAGATGAGATTGTTAAGCTGCAATCGCAATTGATCAGCGAGACTGAATTTACCAAGATAAGGAACCAGTACGAAAATAATTATGTAGGTGCCAATGCAAAAATGCTTGGTGTTGCAGAAAACCTTGCAGACGGGTATACATTTTATAATAAGAACACAAATCACATTAACCAGGATCTTGATGAAATACGGACGATAACAAGAGAGGACATTCAAAATGTTGCGAAAAAATACCTGAACCGCAACCAGCGTGTTACCTTGTATTATCTACCTAAAAAAAATAAATAAACGCATAAACATTTCATCCAGTCAAAATAATTTAAAATGAAGAAGATAATATATACATTGTTATTCGCTGCATCCACGCTGGCAGGTTCTGCCCAGGTTGACCGAAGCAAACAACCCAAACCAGGCCCGGCCCCTGTTATAGAATTTAAGAACCCGGAAATTTTTACGTTACCAAATGGCATGACGATACTTGTGGTAGAAAATCATAAACTACCAAGAGTATCTGCAACATTGAATATTGATATGGGCCCGGTAAAGGAAGGTGAAAAAGCCGGCGTTATGCAATTAATGGGACAAATGATGGGAGAAGGCACCAGGTCGATGCCTAAAGCAAAGTTTGATGAGTCTGTAGATCTGCTTGGTGCGGATGTAAATTTGTTTTCCACTGGTGGATCAACCATCGCCCTCACACGTTACTTCGCCCAGGCGTTCACGTTAATGGCGGATGCGCTGAAGGAACCTGCATTCCCACAGGAGTCATTCGAAAAAATCCAAAAGCAAACGATCACGAATTTAAAATCAGGTGAGAAAAGTGCAGCCACTATTTCCGGAAGAGTTGTAAGTGCATTGGGATATGGAAAGCGTACGGCGATGGGAGAATTTGTAACTGAAGAATCAGTAAAAGCATTAACACTCGATGACGTAAAGCGTGCCTACAAAGATCATATTACACCTTCACGCAGTTACTTAACTTTTGTTGGAGATATCACCCCAGGTAAAGCGAAGGAACTTGCCACAAAAGCATTTGGCACATGGACCGGAAAGAAATTACCGGTGCCTGAGTTTGCAAACGTGGAGAATGTTTCTTCTACCGAGATAAATTTTGTAGATGTTCCAACGGCGGTGCAGGGAGAATTAAGCGTAACAAATCTTATTAATAACCCGATGAGCGGGAAAGATTATCACGCCTTGCTCATTGCAAACCAGATCCTTGGTGGAGGTGCAGAAGCAAAATTGTTCATGAACCTCAGGGAGAAGCATGGTTTCACTTACGGAAGCTATTCTAATACAGGAAGCGGCCGATTCCAGGCACAGTTTAAGACCAGTGCACAGGTTCGCAGTGAGAAAGCCGACAGCGCAGTTGTGGAAATGTTGAGCGAAATAGACAATATGCGAAATGGTAAGATCACAGATGCTGAACTTGCCAGTGCCAAAGCAAAATACAATGGCTCTTTTGCATTGAAGCTGGAAGACCCGGCCAATACAGCTACCTATGCTGCCAACATCCTGATCAATGGCCTTGAAAAAGATTTCTATCGCACATTCCTGCAAAAAATAAATGCACTAACCGTTACCGATATTCAAAGGGTGTCAAAGAAATACTATGACCGCGATAAAGCCCGTATTGTAATTGTTGGAAATGGTTCCAAAATATTACCGAACCTAACGAGATTGGGATACCCGGTGAAACTGTATGATAAGTATGCAGAACCTATTGCAAATAAACCAAAAGAAACTGCGGTTGGCGAATCAGAAAAGAATAGTGAAGCCGTTACAGCTTTCTCTATCATAAACGATTACCTGAAAGCGATCGGTGGAAAGGATGAAGCCAAAAAAATAGTTTCACAAAAAGCAAACATTGCATTGTCGGTGCAGGGAATGACTCTACAGGGAACACAGATTAGAATGGCTCCTAACAAAGAACACACCACGCTGAAGATGGGTGACAACGTTGCAATGGAAAAAGTTTTTGATGGTACAAAAGGCCGGCAGTCGCAAATGGGCAAGACTGCAGAATTAGATACTGCTGAAGTAAGAGAAGCTATGGATGAGAAAGGAATTATTCCACAGGTATATTATATCACCAATGATTTTAAAACTTCTTACCTGGGAGTAGAAAAAGTAAATGATGAGAATGCTTACAAGATAAAAATAACGAAGCCGAGCGGCAAGGTTACTACCGAATACTATTCCACAAAAACAGCCTTGCTATTAAGGGAGGAAAGTACTGAATCAGAAGCCGGCCAGGAGTATGCCGTAACTACTGATTACAGCGATTACCAAAAAGTGGGAGCACTCATGTTACCGATGAGCTTTACACAAAGTGTAGCGGGCCAGGACCTGGTGTTCAAATTAAGTGATATGAAGATCAATGAAGGGGTGACTGACGCTGATTTTAAATAACTCAATTAAGTAATAAAAGTCAAAGCCTCCATGTGGAGGCTTTTGCATTTGCTTCAATTAGCCGAGAAAGAATTATCGGCAACTGATTAATTATTATACCAAATAGAAATTAAAGCTGCACCACCGAAGAATTGTCAGGCTGAGCTTGTCGAAGCCGGGTTAGTTAGGAAGATCACCTTCGACAAGCTCAGGCTGACAGACAAGTATTAATATCTAATT
>JBDSBG010000157.1:0-17036 GCA_039921685.1 Ferruginibacter sp. | reverse complement strand
AATTAGATATTAATACTTGTCTGTCAGCCTGAGCTTGTCGAAGGTGATCTTCCTAACTAACCCGGCTTCGACAAGCTCAGCCTGACAATTCTTCGGTGGTGCAGCTTTAATTTCTATTTGGTATTATGAGTGCCTCAGGCAGACAGACAAGTATAAATTTAATTGGTATGAGCCATGTGCTAAAAAAAATCCCACTATCATTTAAGATAATGGGACCTATGTATTTAGAAATCTTTATTTACTAATCATCAGTTTCTTCACGGTTTTTATTCCATTAACTGTACAATTAATAAAATAAACCCCGGTGGTTAATTTAGCGCTTAGATCAAGGTTTATAATTCCATTGCTGCATACTGTATTGGATTGATAAACAATTTGCCCAAATTCGTTAGTCACTTCGATCCTCGCTGTTGTTGAAATTTTCTGAGCATGGTCAAGCCTGATCCTGAAATTACCATTGGATGGATTCGGAAATACTGAAGGATCTTCTGTATTGCTCATTGCCTGTTCGGTAGTTGTAGTTATATGTTTACAAGTAAATGCAACTGTTGTAGAAGCCACGCTTCCCGCTGCACATACATTGATGCCTTTCACCCTTACCAGTCCAGGCGTACCGCTAAAATTCACTGTAACACTGGTTGCCGTGGTTGACAAGCTGGTACCTGTTGATGTAACAGAACCATCTGAAATTTGCGCACCCGATGGGGCATACCAGGTGTAGGAACTGGCATTATTTAGTGGGCTGATTGAATAAGCAACTCCCTGCTGCCCGGCACATACGGATGTGAGGCCCGAGATCGAAGGCGCCAACGGAGGTTTTGCATACACCGTTAAGGTTCTTGCAGAGGAAGCGCCGCAGGCATTCGTAGCCGTTACTGATAATTTACCTGAAACAAATGTGCTTAAGAAATCTGCGGTGATAGCATTTGATCCCTGGCCCGAAGCAATTGTAGCTCCTGTTACATTCCATGACCATGAATAGGAATTTCCAGGAACCAATGAAACCGAGTAAGGAATATTGCTTTTGTTACAAACTGCTTCTGTTTGCCCGGTTATTGCCGCAGGTGTTGAAGCTGCAGAATTGCGGTTTATCTTAAGCGCCCTTGCCAAACTGCTTCCGCAGCTATTGTTAGCCGTTACCCTTAAAGAATCTCCCGTTGTGAAACCGGAGTTATATGAAACAGTTGCAGATGTAGATCCCTGCCCGCTCGTCACAATTCCACCCGGAGGTGCCGTCCACGTGTAGCTTGTTGCACCGGATACAGCGGCAATAGCATATGTTTTTACATCACCCGGACAAACCTTAGCGGTTCCTCCAACGGTACTGATGGTTCCCGGCCTGGCTGGAACAGTACATGCCGCCGTTACTGTTGTTTGCTGATTACTGGTGTTGGTGCACCCATTGGCGTTGGTATAAGTATAAGTGATTGTATAAGGCCCACCTACCCCTGCTGTTGCTGGATTGAATGAATTACCTGTAATTCCGGGGCCGCTGAATGTTCCTCCTGATGGAGCCCCGGTTAGGGCAGCAGTTGCTGCATTCACAGTATAAGAACTTGCAAGCCCGCTAAATGAAACAGTTGGCAGTGGGTTTACTGTTACAACTACCGCTGGCGAAATATCGCTGCAGCCAGCAGCATTGGTGACGATCACATCATAACTTCCTTCTGAAGAAACAAGATAAGAGGATGCAGTTGATCCCCCGATATTGACAGCATCCTTGCGCCATTGATAGGAGAACCCTGTTCCTGTGCCTGCACTTATTAAAATATTTGTTCCTGCACAAATGGTTGCAGAACCAGCAGGCGATGTTGTTGCTTCAGGCACGGAATTCACAGTCATACCTATACTATTGCTCGTAACAGTTGCCGGGCTTACGCATGAACCAGCATTGGGATTAACGGTCATCTGGCATGAAATAATATCACTATTATTTAATGAGGAGATTGTAATTGAATTTAATCCGGGCTGAATACCACCGGAAATGGAAACACCATTCTTTATCCAGTTATAGCCTGGAGGCGTTCCACCGTTTGTTGGGCTTGCTGTGAAAGTAACCGAAGTGCCCGCACAAACAACATTGCCCGGGTTAGCATTGATTGTTACTGCGGGAGTAAGATTAGCCGTAACCGTAACAGCAATATGATTTGATTCTGCGGCTCCGCAACCGTTTGATGTTGTTGTAAAGTAATCACCCGTAGCAGATGCTGATAATGTTGCGGTTGTACCTCCACCAATACTCCATATACCGCCGGTGGTATTACCGCTTAACAGCACCGTTTCACCGCTGCAAAATGTTGTAGGGCCTCCTGCTGTAATTACAGATGCTGTTGGTAATGGATTTACCGTTACAATAATATGATTGGACGTTACTGATCCACAACCATTTGTTGTCGTTGTAAAATAATCTCCGGTTGTTGTTGCAGATAATGTTGCGGATGTTCCTCCGCCCACACTCCATGTGCCGCCGGTGGAATTGCCACTTAAAAATACAGATTCCCCACTGCAGAATGTTGTTGGGCCAGCTGCGGAGATCACAGATGCAGTCGGTGAAACATTAATGCTAATATTTGCAGCGTTATCTGATCCCGTTACTAAAGGATTAGAACTTACTACGCGAATGCGATAACCAGTTCCCGCGGTTGTACCTGCCGGTATTATTGCCGAAATAGTTCCGGCAGCGGTAGTTGTTAATGTGCCAATCGCTACAGGACTTGCGAATGAACCTGCCGCATTAGATAACTGTGCTGTGAAAACATTGCCCGCATTGGCTGTTCCATTCGTTGTAAATGGAACAGTTACCGCAGTTCCGGCACAATAAGTTAATGGGCTAATGGCAGAAGTTGTAATGGAACTAAAGCCTGAACCTGCGGTAATAATGAAATTTGTATTAGAAATATCAAAGAATATATTTCCAACAGCTTCTATTTTTATTCTTGCAGTTGTTGTTGCTGTGTTTGGTATAACCAATGATTCTGTTCCATCATTTGGCGTACTTGCTGCCAATATGGTCGGGAAGGTTTGCCCCCCGTCTGTTGAAAACGATATTTTTACATTGGCGCAACTCACGGGGGCAGCAGTTGTACCTGCTACTGACCATGTAATATTTTGTGTTGAAGCTCCTGCCCATGATACTGCCGTGTTTGGTACAGTAACTGCAAAAGGACCTGAACTGGCGCTAACAGTTACAACCATATCAGTAAACTGAGATTGACCAACTTTTACAGGAGCTGTGGAACTGTAAGGGGCATTATCCCTCACCGTTAGCCTGAAGTTTAATGTCCTTCCTACAGAACTCAATGCCTCTATATTTGTACCTGCATCACCACCGGCAATCACCGGGGTAACATTTAAACCAGCAAGAATGGTTGATAGTTTTGGACATAATCTTATTGGAGATGTTGTCGGGCTAAAAGATAACCAGTTTGGCCCGGTTGTTTTAGTTGGGCTGGCCACACTGCTGGCGCCTGATGTAGTTGAATTGTCATTTTGTTCCCAGCAATAAGTAAGTACATCAGCAGCATTTGCATCAGTAGCAGATCCGGTAAGGGCGAATGGTGTGCTGATTGGAATTGTATAATTATTTACTGCCGCAACCACAGGTGTTGCATTGTTTGCTGAAATATTTGTTGTAGCAGGGCAGGTTTTGCTTAACAGGTTAGCCTGGATCTGTGCAATAGAGGCTTCATGGAATATATCAATGGAATGAGGGGCTACATCTTGAGAAGTGATACCGGCATAACCCATGATGGTGATGCCTGAGCCTACTTCTTTATTTACGCCTGTACCTTCCAGGGACTTTGAGAAAGTATGGTTTGCTCCCAGTTGATGGCCTACTTCATGTACTACATAATCTATATCAAAATTATCGCCCTGTGGAATGCCATCTGCAGGAGAAGTGATTCCACTACCTTTTGAGCCGTTTACACAAATACAACCGATACAACCTGCATTACCGCCACCGCCCGAAGCTCCAAACATATGACCGATATCGTAATTGGCTTCCCCAATAACAGAAGTGAGCGTTGATTGCAACTGGCCGTTCCAGGAGCTTAAACTGGTTGAATATGGATCCGTTGATGCATTGTAATAAATAACAGCACTTGTGTTGGCAATAAGATTCAGGTGTAAGGCAAGGTCTTTTTCATAAACGCCATTACACCTTGTAAGTGTTGCATTAAAGGCTGCTAAAACCAATCCAACCTGTGACGCACTTGTTGCACCAAAATAATTGGAATATTCTGCATTACAGGATTGCGCCAAACGAAGTGTCTTTAAATCCCCCCCCGATCTTGCAGTGCTTAGATTACCAACCTGTCCATTTAAACTGCTTGCCATTTGTGAATCAACAGTGGAACAGGTCCATGGCAATTGACCTGCAGATCTGTTCGATCTGAATGCAGCATAAACAGTTTGATCCTGTGAATATGCTTCAATGAATTCATTTGCCTTATCCGTTCTGAAGACCATTGTTTGGATTCCTTGCGGAGAAAGGCTCAGCTTCAAGGTTGCATATTTATCAGTGATGCCTTTACCGGAGAAGGCCCTTATTTCGGGAAACTGTGCCTGTAATGCAGGTTCAAAATTAGAAGCTTCAAATATTTCAAATTGTTCCAGGCCGCCATCGGCGTTTGGTAAGGAAATAACAGTAATATGCGCCGACTGGTTATTAACTACTCTAAATAATTCCAGCCTCAGGGGAGCAATATTTAGTTTGAACAATTTGAATTCTGTTGGAAAAGAGCTTCTGGAAACAGCTTTGTTTTTACTAATAGTTACGGGGTTTTCCTGGCTTGCAGACCAAAAGCGATCTGTTTGTGAAAATCCCAAACCTGTAAACAACGCAAACAATAGCGTGAGTGGTAAATTTTTTTTCATGGTGAAATTTTGGTTGAAATCTAATAATTATGAAATATACGCTGTCCGGGGAGGAAGTGGTTTTAGCATAGATAGTTTTTGAAAATGATGGGATAAATATACTTAAAATTCCGGGATCTTTTGAAAAAATAGATGGATGTGCTACATTGAATCATGAAGCACGGGGCATTTGTTGAAAAGCCTCGCTGCATGCTACAAGGACTTCAGTAATTTACTTTTCATTGCATCATTGTTAGTGGGTATACAGAAGAGCTGCCTTTCGACAGCTCTCGTTTTTGTTAAACCTTAACCCTATGAAACTTCTTTCTTCATGAAAATCTAGAAACATCTGCGAGCCTTGAAATTTTAAAGCGCTCCCAGCTGTTTTAAAAATTTTTCAGAATTGGCCTTTGTTGCTGCATTGGGATTCATGCTCATGGATTTTTTAAAATTTATCACCGCGTTCTTTTTGTCTCCTTTGGTAAAATATGCTTCCCCAAGGCTATCAAATGTATTCGGATCCTTAGGATTTTTTTGTGTGTTAAGTATAAATATCTCAATTGCTTTTTCCTGCTGGCCTCCGTTCATTAACTGGTAGCCGTATGCATTCAGTTCGTTGTTAGTTGCAACGGCGAGCGCATCTTTCATGATCTTATCAGACTCTTCGGTTTTACCAATTTCTTTTAAAATATTTGACTTAGTGCTAAGCGTTGCAAAGCTGTTGTTTTGTGCCACAGCTGTATTTATGTATTTGAGTCCTTCATCAAGGTGCGTTTTATTCTGAAGCGAATAATTGGCCGCACTTACAAATCCAAGGTAGCTAAAGCCAGTTGTGCTTTTTAATTCTTCTGCTGCGTTTGCCATCACTATATTATCAACATCAAATTCAATTTTCACCGGAAATTGTTTCTTGTCCCAATTCAAAACAAGTTCGGCTGAAGTTTTTGTCGGATTGACAAAATCATAAGTCAGTAATTCTGTAAATGCATGCTCACGAATCCGGATCTTTGATCGCTGCTGGTCATTCTTTGCATCATAAAAAAAACTTCCCCACGAACGGCTGTCTTTCGACAGTATCACTTCACCTGTGTTATCATTATTGATTATGAACGACAGGCCATAAATTCCTGCAGGAACAGTTTGACCTTCTACTTTTGAGTCGTGAGAAAAGCGGATGGTTGTGTTTTCATTTGCACCTGCACGCCATGGCGCAGAATTACCCAGTCCAAATCCCTGCACATTCCAGCCGTAAGGCACAAGCGATCCCCACACTTCTCTTCCTTTCACCGACGGCCGTGAATAATTAACGGTTACCCTTGAAATCCCTATTGTCTGGGAAACTTCTGATGCCGGACTTGGTGTGCGGGGTGTCGTTACCCCCTGGCTAAAGGAGCTTATTGAGATAAATGCTAAAAAAATTAATTGTAAAATTCTCATGCTTGATTTTTGTTTCATAATAACAGTTTTTAATTACGCAACTTAATTGGCACTATAATCTACAAATAAGCTGCAAGTGGTTGCGTGTTTTTTTGTCAGCACGCAATTTTGAAGGATGAAAGGTGACGAACGAGGACCAAAACATGCGTAAATAAAAAATTTCGCCTGTTGAAATCGTCCTGGGTTTTAAATTTGCTTGCTTTTAAGCCCTCAGCTTGAAGGGTAAGCACAAGGGGCGCTAACGAATGTTTAGTTTCGAAAATATATGCCCGTCAGAACGCCACAAACTGCAAAGTTTTCATCATTCCCCGTTCCCTGTTCACCACGTTCTTCCTATTTTCACCGCATGGCAATTACAGATCCGCTCATAAAAATATTATTGCAATGCATCGACCTGGAAGAAAAAGAACAGGTAAATAGATATAGCCTCGACCAGCAACATACATTAAAATCCTTGAAGGCTGAAGGTTTGGCATTGCACCCCCTCATCATCACAAGAAAGAATTTTGGTTATGCCGATTATCCGGAAATCAGTTTCAGGCTCTCCTTTCCTGCTGAAGTAAATCTTTTCAGGGATGGTGCTGCTATTGAATGCTTTTGTGCAGGTGAAACACCTGTTAAAGGAGTATTGATGAACCTGGATGGAAGATCGGGCGAGTTCAGGTTATTTGCTCCCGACTTTCCGGATTGGATAGAAGAAGATGGCGTTGGAATAAAACTCGCTCCCGATCAAAGAACCACAAGCATTATGAAAGCGACACTGAATGCACTTGAGCAGAATAAAATGCTGTACCCATTGTTTCAACAGTTGCATGCTGAGGTTGAAACAGTGATGACCTTAAGGCAAACACCGGTTTCAATAACGTTTATCAATAAACGACTCAATGATAGCCAGCGAAAAGCTGTAGAGGCCATTACACAAAATGAAAACATTGTTATTGTTCATGGGCCACCTGGCACAGGAAAAACAACCACGCTCATTGAAGCAATCATGCAATTAATATCAGACGGAGAAAAAGTTTTGGTTACGGCTCCAAGCAATGCCGCGGTTGATAATATTGCACAGGGCTTGATCAACAGGGCCGTAAAAGTTTTGAGGGTGGGAAATACAAGTAAAGTGAATGAAGCCATTTTCGCACATACAGCCGAGGGCAGGCTGGCCAATAGCCGGCAACAAAAAGACATCAAACAACTGAAGATACAGGCAGAAGAATTTCGGAAAATGGCGCTTAAGTACAAACGCAGTTTTGGGAAAGCTGAAAGAGAACAACGTAATCTTTTATTCAAAGAAGTAAAGAATATAAGAACAGAAATTAGAAAGTTACAGGCTTATAACGAAGAAAAATTATTTGCGGAAGCAGATGTAATTTTAGGAACGCCGGTTGGCCTATATGATGCAGCTATCCACGAATTTAATTTTCAAACGCTTGTGATAGATGAAGCCGGTCAATGCATCGAGCCCCTGGCATGGTGTATTTTTCCATTGGCAAAGAAATATGTTTTGGCAGGCGATCACCTGCAGCTACCCCCTACCGTTTTGAGCCAGGAAGCAATGCGGCTCGGCCTGAACAGATCCATTTTGGAGGCCAGTATCGCAACAGTTAAGAATATTTTTCTACTAAACACTCAGTACCGAATGCGGGAATCTATTGCCGGTTTTTCAAGTAATTATTTTTATGGTGGGTTGTTAATGCCTGCACCCGATCTGGGCAACACTGGCATTCATATTCATTTTATAGACACTGCCGGTTCAGGCTACAACGAGATACACGGTAATGATGGTATGAGTTTACAAAATGAAGGTGAATTGAGAATTGTACTGCAATTAATTGAAAGAGAGTCATTGGAACCTGCAAACACTGCGTTTATTTCTCCATACGCCGGACAGGTAACAGCAGCCAAAGAAATATTACCAAATGAAATGCGCATCAGCACCATCGATAGTTTCCAGGGCCAGGAAAAAGAAATAGTCATTCTTTCACTCGTAAGAAGCAATGATGAAGGTGAAATTGGTTTTTTAAAAGACTACCGAAGAATGAACGTGGCTATCACAAGAGCGAAAGAAAAATTATTTGTGATTGGTGACAGTGCTACCATTGGTGCTGACCCGTTCTTCAATTCTTTTTTAAGCTATATCGAAAAAAATGGACAATATCGCAGTGTGTGGGAATTTGAATTGTAATACAGACTTAAATAAAATTTGCCTGTTCCTTAAATTTCAGGCATGGCAACTTGAACCCTCGTGACGAATTTTTTACCACAGGATCTTCACATGCGTTGGCAGGCTTAGGAGAAACAGATGACTAAACGGCCAGGAGCATTTCTTTAAATACCCTGAACTCATTCACATTAAGCAATTTCAATTGCTCTTGCAATACTGAGAGGTACTTTGTCTTTACAAAAAATTCCAGGATATAGGCATAAGTGCAATTTTCGTAATAAGCCTGGTAAATATTTAATTTACTGTACGCAGATAATTGCCTGTATGAAGCTAGGTCGGCAGTAGGATCAATAATAAAGGTAAAAACTTTGCTTTCATCAGCAGCAGGGTCGTTTTTCTTTTCTTCCTGAATGATGGAATAGCCACCAGCCTGCTTTGTTTTGATCCCGATCTCTGCTGTATGAGAAGACTTTTTTGCTTTTGTAAACGCGAACTTCAATTCACCGGTAACACAACGGTGCTGTGCTATATACCTGAATACGCCGTTTTGTTCCGATTGTTGTAATACCACATCCAGGTCACTGTCGGCAGACCTGTTAAAATGTTCCCACTGCATCAGGAATTGCTCGTTGTTCAGCTTGGTTTCAAAGCAAACAAATTGCACTATTTTATCTTTAAGCATTTTACAAGATAACCCTAATAATCCGCAACCTGCTGTTTTATCTTGTTTTGCCGGGTGAAAAAGTATGAAGCGAAACTAAAAAGCGGTAAAACCCAATAAAAAGGGTTAGCTTCAATTACCAATCACTCACTTCATTGTAGATTTACCAACGTTCTGGTATAAACGAATTTTAAGGTATCTGGTAATGGTCAAACCTGCAACAATTTGAAATCACTCTATAATTAAATTATCAATTATGTTTAACCAAGTTTGGAAAAAGTATCTTTCTGTTATTTCAATATTATTAAAACGATCTGCAAATGGTGAACAATCTCTTACCATGAATCATACAGATTTTGAAAGGGCTTCCGGAGGAAGAAAAATGAAATGGAGCTTCCCTGTGGTACAACTTAATAACGGCCGGCTGATAAACAACGGCACCAAATATCCATCCATTGTTACAGAAATGATCACAGAATTCCAGGCTGATGATCAAATCAGCAGGTTACTTCGTGAAAAGAAATTCGAATTTTCTATGACGAATGATTTCAAGCTGCTGATTAGAAATGCGAGTGCTATGGAAGCAGCAGGCGAAACTCCCGCAAACGAAACTGCTGCAGTTGAAACGGAAGAAGTGATCAGTGAATAAAACTAGATAATACAACAGCGTGGCAGCCCTGCCAGGCCGTTTTCAAAAAATTAGGAAGAAAGATTTTGGCTGTTAGTAAATTCCTTACTCATGCAGATTGACCAGGTAATCATTTAATACTTTTTTAATCATCCTCCACGCCTGAACCGAGTTAACGGCTGCTATTATATATTTTTATTTTGTTTTATTATCTCAACATTTGATCACCTTAAATCATATAATGCACCGGCACTCGCTTATATCAACAATGAGCGATGAATGTGTCGGCGACGCACTGCCAGTATCATTTGTTTTTTACACCGATCAGAAATTAAACTGGCAAACCAAAGATTGGCGAGGCTGAGCTTGACAAGCTGGGTTATCGGCCATTTTACAGGATGCATCGAATGCATGAAAAGAATCGCATTACTCAACATTTTGAAATACATTTAAAGGTCTCCCACCTATCGTTTGTTATTTTCAAAAAAAACCCCGGGATACCCAACCATTTTACGCTGCCATACAGTTAGTATAATAAAGTGGAATGATTTTTTTGAACAATGAGGATTGATCCCGGAATATCGGCGGTGACCAATTTTTATTTTGAAGTATGCCGGCAGGTCATTGCCGGCGTATCTTCATTTTGGTAAGAACTAAAGCATCGTAATTCATAATTCCTGCATTGTTTCCGCTAAACTTCATCTTCACAACAGCGAGTCGCTAAATTATTTCTCTGCTCAGCCAACACCGGGATTTAATTTTGTATCTTATAAAATACAAAAATTACTGCAATGAAAAAATGCGCCCCGTTAATCCTTGTTATCCTTTCTTATGCCCTGCTTTTAAATTCATGCAAAAAAAATTCAGTTGAAGAAGAATATGTACAAACTGTCCAACCTACAGTTCCAGACCTTTCTACGCAGATCAATGCCTCTGTTGCCGGTTTTATAACAGATGAAACCGGTGCTGCTGTTGAAGGCGCCAACGTGCAAAAAGGAACAGCAACAACCGTAACAGATGCATACGGTTATTTTAAACTGGAAGATGTAGATTTTTCGAAATCGGCGGGATATGTTCAGGTAAAAAAGGCCGGCTACTTCACAGGCACAAGAACATTTTTACCATCAGCAGGAAAGAAAACTTTTATCCGCCTACAATTAGTTCCTAAAACAATCGCTGGTACAGTTAGCAGTTCAACAGGCGGTGCCGTTGTAACCGCCGACGGAGCCAGCGTGACATTGCCTGCCAATGCTGTTGTCCTGGCTTCAAATAGTAATCCTTATACAGGCAATGTAAATATTGCATTACATTGGTATAATCCTGCCGACATGGATATAACCCAACTCACCATGCCAGGCGATCTCCGGGGCATTGATTCAAATGGTTTTTTAAATGTATTGACAACATATGGAATGCTCAATGTAGAACTTTTTGGAGATGGAGGCGAATTGTTGCAGATAGCCAGCGGCATCAAAGCATCTCTAAACTTTCCAATACCTGCCTCACTACAGGGAACTGCACCATCATCCATTCCATTGTGGTATTTTGATGAAAGCAATGGCTTGTGGAAAGAAGACGGCGCTGCCAATAAAACCGGTAATAGCTACCAGGCTGATGTAAGTCATTTCACTCCATGGAACTGTGACCAGCCAATGCCTTCAGTGGACTTCAGGATACAAATAATCAATGATTCCTTACAACCTATGTCTAGTATAGCTGTATCTTTTTCTGTAAACGGCCTTGCGAATGCTACTGCAGTCATTTATACCAATGAAGATGGAATAGCACATACAACATTGCCAGGAAATACTGCATTTGTATTAAAAATAAGTTCAACCTGCAATTCATCTCTTTACACAAAAAATATTAATACAACCACCTCTGCTGTTGATCTGGGCGCTGTACAAATTGATGCCATGCAATACGGCGGTGGATTCAAAGGAACCGTGAATAAATGCGGTGGCTTGCCGGTAACAAATGGCTATGTTATTATTTCATCCGCTGCGTATTCACAGGCTGTGGAGATAGTGAATGGATCTTTCAATTCGGGAGCTGTAGCTGTGTGTCCAAATTCAAACGCATCAGTTATTGCCTTTGACAGGGAAACATCCGTACAAAGCGCTATTCAAAATATTACAGTTCTTACAGGTACAAATGACCTCGGGATCATTGAAGCCTGCGGTACTCCTACCAGTGAAAGTATCACGTTCTCCATTGACGGAACAGCGGGATCTCTTCAAACACCCTTTCATGTGTTTTCAGGCGACTTTGATTTTGCAAACAACAGCACAAACATACATGGATTCGATCAGGTGAACAGCACAACTTCATTTGACATAAATTTTAGCGGAATTGATGGTACCGGCGGTGTGCATGCAATTACGGGTGGCAGCATAATACTTAACGGAATAACTTATCATGGGGTGTTCCCCGATCTTACTATTACTAATTATGGTTTGATTGGTGAATTTATCAGCGGATCTTTCAGCGCTGATGTAACTGATGACGGAGGTAATCCCCATACAATTGATAATTGCACATTCAATGTATACAGAACGAATTAACATAAAATGCAATTAAGACATACATGAACCAATAAAAGAAGGCGCTATTGACAGAACAAGATTTGATAAAAGGTTGCATAGATAAAAGACAGGACTACCAGAAACTTTTATTTGACCGATACTCAGGAAAAATGATGTCGGTATGTCTTCGTTATGCCAATGATGAACACAAGGCGCAGGATATTTTGCAGGAAGGATTTATAAAAGTATTCAGCCATATGCATCAATACAGGTCTGATGGAAGTTTTGAAGGATGGATCCGCCGGGTATTTGTAACTGTGGCTGCCAGACAGGTAAGTAAAGAAAAAATATTGTTCGCTGATGTTGACCTTTCAAATGATTCATATACCAGTATTGATCCATCAGTTGTATCAAAAATATCGGAAGATGAAATTCATTTGATGATACGCAGCATGCCTGAAGGATATCGTACAGTTTTTAATCTTGCTGTAATAGAAGGATATAGTCATGAAGAAATTGCAACTATGTTGGATATACAATCAACAACATCAAGGGGGCAGTTATTAAAAGCAAGGAAATATTTACAGGCTTTGATTTTAAAAAAATATAATACCGTAAAGATATGAGCATGTTCGATCAAATCATAAAGCAAAAGGCCGACAGCCATGAGGCTCCAGTGCCACCCGATGCCTGGAATAATATCATAAAAAAAGATAAGAGAAGGCGCTTTGGATTTTTTTGGTGGACGGCCTGTGTATTATTGTGTACGTTATCTGTAATTGGTTATTATAAATTCAATCGGGAATCGGCAATCGGTAATCGGGAATCGGCAAACGGGAATCGGGAATTGGCAATCGATAAACCAGGCAACCAATTGCAAACCCCGACTCCGGTTGGGTCAAACAATGAGACAGTGACGACAATTATCAACAATGAAAAAACAAATGCAGAAAATTCATCGGGAATCGGCAACCTTCAATCCGCAAGAGGCAATCGCCAAACCCCGAACCCAGTTGGTACAAATTACAATGCACAGAACATAGTTACTGCTGATGAGAACAAATTCGGCCGGCGGTTGCAAAATCCAACTGCGGTTGGTTCAAATAACAATACAGTTGCTCCCAATGAAAAAACGGATACAAAAAATAAAATTGCAGTTAAAAAGAAAAACAAACCAGGTTTACAAAATCAGGATGGAAATCACAATGTGTTAATTGATCAAACGTTGAAAGGTTCGCTTACAGTAAAAACAAAACCATCATCTCATAAAAATAAAGTTGAAACGGATGCTACTAACAAAAACAGTAACCAGCAAAATGATAGATCATTAGCAAAGAAAAACAATACAGTAAAAAAAGATAAAGGAAGATCGTTCTTTAAAGTTGAATCAGGTGCAACAAGTGATGAAACATTGAATGAACATATAAAAACTGAAACAGGTATTCAGGATGTTGCTATTAATGATCCTGCAAAAAACAATGATGGCCAAAAAATAACTGATGATAACAGACAAATAAACACCCTAACTCCCCCATTAAAAAATGAACTGGTTGTTGATTCCGCTCAAAGGACAGCGGTTGCAACAACTCCCGTTGAAAACAAAATAGAAAAAAACGCAGTCAATAAACCGGGAACAAAACATGCCTGGTTTGTTGACGCCGGCGTTTCGCCTGTGCTGCCAATCCAACAATACGACAAAGCGGCTACATTTAGCCGTAAGCAGGTTTTATCTAACAATGTTACCCTTTTTTCTGGTAAACTTACAGGCACAAGCATGGATGCCGCTGTTGCATATTCCATTGCTTTAAGAAGAGAACTTGGTAAAAGAATTTCTGTTGGCGCGGGCTTACAGTATTTAAAACTAAACGAACAAGTAACCATTTCAGGAACTGAAACAAATACTAAGTACACAATAGTTGACAGGTTGGTAGATAATATAGGTGGTCCGCAACTTATCAGCGATACAATTGCTACAGTAACACAAGGCAACCGGAAAATTGCCGCAACCAACAGTTATACTTTTTTGTCTGTTCCTGTTTTTATTCAATATGATTTTATAAAGAAACAAGAATGGTCACTTGGAGTTGTTGCCGGCGCTTATATAAATGTATTAAGCAATTATACCAATGAGATCAACCGCAATCATGATGCACAACTTACTGCTTCCTCGCAAAGCGGTCAACAAAAAAGCAGTATTGGCGTGGCACTATATGGTGGGTTTAGGTTTGGAAAACAAATAACTAAAAAATTGGAATTATTTGGAACCCCATCGATCACCTGGGCATTGGGCACACAAAACACAAAGAACAGTTTACTCAACAAAAAGATACAACAGGCTGGATTAAACATCGGCTTGTCCTACAAATTAAATTAACCTAACTGCTATAAAATTTACACAATGAAACAATGTTTAACTGCACTATTTTTACTTGTAGCTTCTATTGCATCAGCACAAATTGTAAACTTTCCCAATGCCGACGTTAAAAATGAGATACTGGGTTATGGCATTGCCATTGATGCAAATGGCGACGGAGAGATACAAATAAGTGAAGCAGAGGCTGTACATACTTTAAGCCTGCAACATGGAATTACAGATGATTTAGCCTGGCTGCAATCTTTTTCTAATCTCGATACTTTGTGGCTGTATTCATGGCCGCCATTACTCACAACTCTTAACTTGTCGGGGATGACATCACTTCGCAGTGTCTCTTGTGACAGCAAAAATCTTAATTCTGTAAATCTATCTGGCTGCAGCAACCTTAACCGTACTGAAATCAATTATTACACCCCTTATCCTTATACACATATCACCAGTCTTGATATTAGTAATACAGCACGGTTAAAAGACTTTCAATGTAGCGGATTACAAATGGCAGAACTTGACTTGCGCCAAAAAGATAGCCTGGTTAATGTAGAACTTTGGGAGCAAAGTGATATTGGCGTTATAAATATAAGTGGGTTAACAATGTGCGAAAGACTTACAGCTGCGGGTCATACAGGATTAATTAATGCAGAAAATACGACCGCTTTAAAAATGATAAATACGAGTTCTGGTTCATCCCAGGAATTGCAGATTATTGACAGTATAAATGTGCATGGCTGTACAAATCTTATGTACTTAAACATTGGTAATAATTACACAGCCGCTGGAATAGACATAAGCACATGTCCGAACCTTATAGTGCTTAACGGATCATCCAATACGATCACTTCGCTGAATTTTAGCAACTGCCATGACCTTGGAACACTTAGAGGAAATTTCCAAAACGTTTATTCACTGGATTTCAGTAATTGCCATGACTTTCGCACACTTACTGGAAATTTCCAAAACCTTCAATCACTTAATATAAAGAATGGCCATAAGGATCAATATATCACTCTTACTTCGCTGACAAACCCTACGCAGCCTGTGTATGTATGTACGGATGATTTTGAAAGAGCATATATTGATTCAATGTTACATGCAAATGGTTGGTCCGAACTCACAACTACAGTAAATTCTTTTTGTTCATCAATATCCAATGGTGGTTCGTACAATACTATTTCCGGCACTGTAAGAATTGACAGAAATCAGGACGGCTGTGATATAAGTGATAGTGGTTTGCCGTACGTGGGCGTTAAGGTTACCAATGCATTGGGAAGTGCTACTACCATGTACTCTTACAATCCTTCAGGCACATACAGGTATTATGATACTACCGGAAGCTTTACAGTACAACCTTATTTCCCGCATCCGTATTACAGTATCAGTCCAACATCAACAAATGTTGTTTTTGATACGGTGAATAATATTACTGATATAAACGATTTTTGTATAAGTTCCAGCGGAATTCATAATATGCTTGATATAACGGTTGTGCCATTGCGCCGTGCAAGTCCTGGCTTCGATAATTCGATTGGAATTTATTATAAGAACACGGGAACAACAACGCTTTCAGGTAATGTGCAGGTTAATTTCGATAACAGTAAACTGAATTATTTTACTTCAACAGAAATACCTATTCAATCAAACGGACAACTAACCTGGAATTATACCAACCTCCTGCCTTTCGAAACAAGATTTATCCAGGTGTATTTTCATGTTCTTCCACAGCCTGCAAATAATATCGGGGATACGCTGATGCTACTGGCCAGTATTAACCCTATTGCAGGTGACGAAACGCCATCAAACAATAGTTTTGTCCTTCCCCTAAAAGTATTTGCTTCCTCTGATCCTAATTACAAAGAATGCCTTGAAGGAGAAAAACTCGATATTGAAAATATCGACAACAACCTGGATTATGTTATCCATTTCCAGAACCTGGGCACGGATACAGCATTCAACGTTGTGGTAACAGATACATTAAGCAACAACCTCGATTGGGAAAGTTTTGATATCATCGGTACAAGTCATCCATGCGAAATACAACGCAAAGACAATAAACTTCAATTTTATTTTAAAGACATTCATCTTCCCTATGCAGCGATCGATGAACCTGGGAGCCATGGATTTGTTGCATTTAAAATAAAACCTAAAAATACCGTTCTCATTGGAGATTCATTGAATAACAGGGCAAGTATTTATTTTGACTTCAATATGCCTATCGTTACAAATCTTGCAACCACAGTTGTAGTTCCTACTTCAGCACTTGCAGTTAAAATTGAATATTTTTCTTTAGTAAATAAAGATAAAGGCAATCAACTTGTATGGAAAGCTTCTTCTACAACTGGCATCACCGATTTTGGAATTGAAAGAAGCAATGATGGTATTCATTTTACAAACATTGG
>JBDSBG010000156.1:0-25246 GCA_039921685.1 Ferruginibacter sp. | reverse complement strand
AGAACTTACCTAAGTCTTTGAATATACTCATTACTCTTAAACTGCTTCTTAACATCATTCAGGTCTCTCAACACCGTTGCATCGATAAGAATGTTGCCAAGTTCAAGTTTAAAGCCACCGATCAATTCCTCTTCAACCACTGTTTCAAGCTCTATATTCTGAACTTTCGTGTTTGCCCTGATCTTGCCCAGGATTGTTTCCTGCAAGTCTGCACTCATAGGTATCGCCGTTGTTAGTTTTACCTGGTGAATATCTTTAAGCCTATTGTATTGTTCAATAAATGCATTAGTAATCTGTGGCAAAACATTTTCCCTTGTTTTACGGACAAGCAATTTGATAAATGATTCAGTAAGATTACTTATCCTCCCGTTGGTAATTGATTCAATGATCTTTTCTTTTTTATCGGCATTGATAACCGGGCTCAGGAATATGGCTGTAAAATCAGGATTCGATTTGAAGACGGAATGCAAAAATTTCATATCTGCATATACTGCGTCCAACTGGTTTTGCTCGATCGCTAAATCCAGTAAACTTTTTCCGTACCTGCCTGCTAATCTGGGATTGTTCATTGTTAAAAGCTTTTAGCTGTAAGCTGCAAGCTGCAAGCTAAATACAATAATTTGTAGTTTGCAACTTTAAACAACATATCGCCTGATGTAATTTACTTTCTTCTAAAAAACCTTATTAGGTATACGCCAAAGTTACACTTGCTTGCAGCTTGTGGCTTATAGCTTACAGCTTCTTAGTTTAATTTAATCTCCTCCGCCAATTGCTTAATATAATTTTCCTGTTCAGATTTATTAGACAATTCTTTTCTTAATACTTTTTCACTTACTTCAATAACCATTTTACCAACCTGGTTCTTGATATCGGTAAGTGCTGCCATCTTTTGATTCTGAATAGACGCATTTGCATCTGTAATGATCTTCGCAGCCTGCACCTTCGCTTCTTCCTTAGCGTCATTGATCATCCTGTCTTTGATCTCTTTTGCTTCTTTAAGCATCAAACCTCTTTCTTCCCTTGCAGCAACAAGCAATGCTTCGTTCTCGCTTTTTAACTGGGACATTTCAAACCTTACTTTTTCAGCCGTAGCAATTGAATTGGCAATATTTGTTTCCCTGTCATTCAATCCTTTTAAAATTGGCTTCCATGCATATTTTTTGAGAATGAACAGCACGATCAAAAATGCAAGGATGGTCCAAACAATTAAGCCTAAATGCGGTAATAAAAGATCCATAGTAAATTATTTAGAATTTTATATTTTGAATGTTGAATGAAAAAATGCATTTAATTAAAAATTAGCATTCAAATTTCAACATAATCTTTAAAGTATTACTGCATCCTCCGTCCTGTACTTCGGATGCAGTAATGATGTTGTGCAATTAGCTTTTCAATACAGCCAATAGACCCGCGATAACTGCGAAAAGGGCAACACCCTCAACAAATGCAGCAGTCAGGATCATGTTTGCACGAATGTCGTTAGACGCTTCCGGTTGACGTGCGATCGCTTCAACAGCGCCCTTACCGATTTGTCCGATACCAATACCGGCACCGATTGCGGCAAGTCCTGCTCCGATCGCTCCACCCATGTGCGAGAAACCAACTTCAGTTAACAAAGTCATCAATGTCATGATACTTGTTTTATAGGTGAAAAATAAAATACTAAATTGTAGACACTACCTCGTTGGTATGCCCGTCCACATCGTCATGTCCCCCTTCAAATGATTGCCCGATAAATACAGCCGTTAAATTGGTAAAGATGAACGCCTGGATAAATGCAACCAATATCTCGATGAAATAAATAAATACGGTAAATAAAATTGACACAGGCGAAAATCCCCAGCCTGCACCCTTGTTCATTTCCCCGAAGATGAAGATCAATGAAATGAAACTTAAAATAATAATATGCCCTGCCACCATGTTGGCAAAAAGACGTATGATCAATGCAGCCGGCTTGATGATCAACACACCAGCTACTTCCACCGGGATCAATATGATCTTTACACCTAATGGCACTCCCGGAGGCCAGAAAATATGGCCCCAGAAATGAGAATTGGTACTAAATAAAATAACGATCAGGGAAATGATGCCCAATACCGCCGTGAAGGCAGTATTACCGGTAACATTTGCCGAACCTGGTATTAATCCAAAAAGGTTGTTGATCAAAATGAAAAAGAAAACAGTAAGCAGGTAAGGCAAATACTTGTTCCATTTTTTGCCAAGATTGGGTTTCGCAACATCATCCCTTACGAAAGTAATAACAGGCTCCATCACGTTCTGCCATCCTTTTGGTGCACTCGTAACCCCGAAGCCGTTCTTATACTTTTTTGCAATGCCCAGCATCAATATTACAAACAATGTAAGCGCCAGTATCATTTGTACCACGTTCCTTGTAATAGAGAAATCATACACGGCAGATCCATCCGTAGCGATGATATTACCCTCTACTAATTTATAACCATTGTATTCTTCCTCATTTTCATGCCCAAAACGGGATGAAGAAAATGAAGCGAACCCTTTTGTTGGAGAATACAGGATAACAGGTAAATGGATGGTTGCATGAAAATCGCCTAATGTGAAAAAATGGAATTCATGAGCATCTTTGATATGATCCATGATGATTTTTGCAGGATCAAGTTTTCCTTCCGCTTTTTCGTGGCTGGTGCCTGTGGTTTCAGCAGGCTCATGCTGTGCCTGCACCGAACCCGAAAAAACCAGTAAAAAAACGCTGAAAACCGCTACCAGTAATGATTTGATGCTCTTTGCTCCCATATCTGTTCTCAATTTTGCCGCAAAGATAAGGCTCGAGAGGGTAAATTAAAAATTAGAAGAGAACAATTTGATAATTTGGTGATTTGATGAATTAAAAAGAATTTGATGATTTGATAATTTGATAATTTGATAATTTGATGATTATTAATTGAGACTTGAATCAAATTGCTCAACATAGCTTCCAGGCTTAAAAAGTGGACAGTTTTATTACCAAATCATCAAATCACCAAATTATCAAATCAAATCATCAAATTATCAAATTGGCCTTCTGTTGAAACTGCATCTTATGTAACTGGTAATAAAATCCTTTCTTTTCCATCAGTTCTTCATGTGAACCAATTTCCTTTATCTCCCCTTTATCAAGCACCAGGATCTTATTCGCTTTACGGATCGTACTAAGCCTGTGGGCAATTACAATGGATGTGCGCCCGGCAATTAATTTATCAATTGCTTGCTGAAGCAAAGTTTCACTTTCAGAGTCTATGGAAGATGTAGCCTCATCCAAAATCAATATAGATGGATCATACAACAGTGCCCTTACAAAAGAAAGCAGTTGGCGCTGGCCCATAGATAAAGTGGCTCCCCTTTCCATTACATTATAATCATAACCTCCCGGCAGGCGCATAATAAAATCATGCAGGCCGATCAGCTTCGCTGCGTTCACCACATCTTCTTTTTTAATCTCAGGATTGCGAAGCGTTACATTATCCATCACGGAGCCACTGAATAAAAAAACATCCTGTAACACCACGCCTATCCTGGTTCTTAAAAAATCAAGCTGGTAATTGTCTATGTTTTGTCCATCGATCTCTATAGAACCTTTTTGAATTTTATACAACCTGTTTATTAAACTGATGATGGAAGTTTTTCCACTGCCAGTGTGCCCAACAATGGCAATTGTTTTCCCTGCATCAATATTGAATGAAATATTTTTTAAAACATATTGTTCTTCGATGTATGCAAACCAAACATCTTTGAATTCAATGCTTCCTTTTAATTGAGCAGGAACGAATTTGCCTTTGTCTTTTGTAAAATCATCATTGTCCAATACCTTGAACACCCTTTCGCTGGCAATCATGCCCATTTGCAGTACATTGAATTTATCTGCAATAACCCTTAGCGGCCTGAACAATAAATTGAGGCATAAAATAAAAGCAGTGATGATACCGGCAACATTGTTTGCTCTTTCAGGCGAAAGATGCAATGACTCTTTTGCTGCCCACCATACAAGCAATCCAATGGATAATGCCGAAACCAATTCCACCACCGGAAAAAAAACAGAATAGGCGAAGATCGCTTTGATATTTGCATTGCGGTGTTGCTGGTTGATCTTTTTGAATTTTTCCTGCTCCCGTTCCTCTGCAGCAAAAGCCTGTACCAACGACATGCCTGTTATATGCTCCTGCACAAATGCATTTAAACTTGCTACTGCATTGCGTACATTGATAAAAGATTTGTTTACACTTTCTTTAAAAAAATAAGTAGCAATAATTAAAAATGGAAATGGCGCCAGGCATACAAGGGTAAGCCTCCAGTCGGCCCAAAACATATAAACAAGAATGGAAATGATTGATAAAAGATCTGCAATGATCGGTATCAATCCTTCACTAAAAATATCATTCACAGATTCGATATCATTGATCGTTCGTGTAGTTAATGTACCAATCGGCGTTTTATCAAACTGTGATAAATTAAGGTTCAGAACTTTTTGATAAGTGGTAGTTCGCAAATCTTTCACAACGCTTTGCCCCAATGATGCTGTTGTAAATGTGAAATAAAAACGGGCAAGTGTTTCTATCATTAATAACACAATTTGTATAATGGTGATCTCGATGATGAATCCGCCCGGCCCATTTAAAAAATAAGCTGCAGCTTTATCTTTTATACCGTGATTGATGGTTAGCTGAATGAGGAATGGCCTTATCGGTGCCATGACGGCGAGCAGTACCGACAGGAACAAAGAGAGATAAAATTTATTCTTATAAGGCGAAGCAAATTTAAAAACCCTGCGAAGCAATGAGGTATTAAATATTTTTTTTTCCGGAGATCCTGGAGCCATGAGCAAATTTAAGATGTAAGATTTAAGATTTAAGATTTTTTGCAGTCCGCATATCTTAAATCTTACATCTTAAATCTTAGATAAGTATAGAGATTCTAATTTTTTGAGGTATTAGATATTTTTTTTGCCGGAGATCCTGGAGCCATGAGCAAATTTAAGATGTAAGATTTAAGATTTAAGATTTTTTGCAGTCCGCATATCTTAAATCCTACATCTTAGATATTTATAGAGATTCTAATTTTTTGAGGTATTAAATATTTTTTTTGCAGGAGATCCTTGAGCCCTGAGCAAATTTAAGATGTAAGATTTAAGATTTTTGCAGTCCGCATATCTTAAATCCTACATCTTAAATCTTAGATAATTATAGAGATTCTAATTTTTTGAGGTATTAAATATTTTTTTGCTGGTAATCCTTGAGCCCTGAGCAAATTTAAGATGTAAGATGTAAGATTTAAGATTTTTTGCAGTCCGCATATCTTAAATCTTACATCTTAAATCTTAGATAAGTATAGAGATTCTAATTTTTTGAGGTATTAGATATTTTTTTGCCGGAGATCCTGGAGCCATGAGCAAATTTAAGATGTAAGATGTAAGATTTAAGATTTAAGATTTTTTGCAGTCCGCTTATCTTAAATCCTACATCATAAATCTTAGATAATTATAGAGATTCTAATTTTTTATTATACGCCTTAATAAAGATGGCTGCTAAATTTTTATAGGGAGGTATGTAGTCATCCCAGCTATCTCTTTTTTCACGGCTGGGATCTCTTTCAAAGACCCTGGAAAGTTGTGACCACATATCTTTCCAAACAATTTTGCTTCCGGAGATCATCGCCTGGCCAAGGTAATTTTGAATGGGTTGCGTGATCTGCCCAGTACCAATTTCTTTTGTAGAAATAATATGAGCATCAGGACAAATATCCAATATAGTATTCAGGTTTTTATACCCGCCGCATGAACCAAGCACAACTATTTTTGCATCGCCGGGCATGCGGTCAATCGTTCCCGGTAGCCAGTAACTGTGGCCACGGTGAATAACCACAGCAGGTTGAAGGTCGAGCGCCTCCAAGTATTTGTTGAGGTGCACCTGGGCGCTGTCGTCAAGATTTGAATCATTATCAAGTGGCCTGTTTGCGAATATCCACACATTTCCTTTCAATGATTTGATCTCGTACCATTCTTTCTTCTGTGTTACTTTCCATTCACGTGAAGAAAAAGAGTTAATGAATGCAGGAAAATGCAGTTTACCATCTTCATCTCCATAAAAAAACACTTGTTGCACAATTCTACCGCTGTCATCCTGCAGGTCTTTATTTTGTATCTCGTAAATAGAAGGTATGCCCAAAGATTCTGTAAGATCAACTTTATTGGAGCTGTCTGCAGATAAGAAGATCTGTTTCAATAAGCCATAGACGATCTTTCCTTTTACGTTATTGCCTGCAATACTTTGTTCTTCGTTTTGGATAACATTATTCAAAATATTATTCCGAAGTTTTTTATCATTGATGCTGCTGTATGAGTCTGCCACATCTGTTGCATCTTCAAGATCATTACCCTTATCCAGGTTATTAACGAAGGCTTTCATCAATGTTTCTGAATTGCCGGCGGGCATGCTTCTTAAAAAAGTATCAAGCTTGTTATAATTCGCAGCCATCTTTATGAACTTTTTAAAATAATCGAAGTTCACATTCAACAGCAATGAATCTCCCCGTGGATTGGTGCCCATCTTTTGGAGCATCCTGTTGAAACTGTGTTTATAACTGGAAGTGTAAATATCATTTTCCCCCATCACCATCATGTAATACAATTCTTCAGCGGATAAGGGCTCAATTGCTTTCATACGAATGGCCAGGTTACTTTGTTCATGCAATTCGTTGATGCGATTGATAAAATGTTCAATTGATTTTACTTTCAAAACCTCCCGCAATCCATTGGGGCCAAACATCGCAACGGGTGTATCCCTTTTTTGTGAAGTCATGCGGGTGTAATATTCAATCTCTGTTTTTACCAATAGTTTAAAATAACCTATGCTGTCGTAACCCCTTTCAGCATCCACATATTTTCTTATGCTGTCAACCGATTGTTTACCCGACAACAGATCGTCTAAAAAAGGAAAATATAAAAGTGCATTCGGTGTTTGACTGAGTTTCGCAACCGCCATCACCATGCTGTTTGTACTGCGGTGTATCAACTTACCTTCAGGTGTGCTGCTTGATTGGGCATATGAGTACAATTGCACCGGGTTTGCTTTGCTTGCAAGGAGGATAAGGCTATCTGCGAAAGGTTCATCCACGTAAGGCCTTATGGTTTGCAATATTTTATCAGGATTAACAGTACAATATTTTACATAAAGAATATTGAGTGCTTCTTTGTAACCTGTATTATCAAAAAAAACTTCCGTATTGATCTTTGCGATATTGTATGGAACTGCGGCTATTAACGGGGCCATGCTTCCGCCTGTTGCCTGGCTTTTTATTATCCCTTCAAAATTTTCCATGAGTGCAGGGAAATCAAGGGGAGATATTTCCTTTTTCTTCCAGCCGATCCTGAAATCACGCAATACATTTTCTATATAACTGAGGAAACGGATCTTTTCATTATTATTCGCAATCTGGTCATTTGATTCCACCCATTCCTGCAGCGCATCTACCTTCCTGAACAATTCATCTGTAAGCCGTAGGTTTATTTCTTCGTTGCTACTTGTGCGGAATTGCCCATCGGTTTTTCCATCCGCTTTGTCACAAAGTTTTTGTTGTGCATCCACCTTATCATGAAAATACCTGCGCTGTAAAGGAATCATTAGGGTATCGCTGGCGGCAAATGATTCGAGCCCGGCTGTGACGAAAAGGAAAAAAAGGTAAATAAATTTCATATATGGTCTCCAACTGCAAATATGAGGCAATTTTGTGGTATTGAACACCCTGGAGAGATCAATTTATTGGCGCTGCTGCTGCATCTGCTTAACAATTTGATAATACTATAACTTTCAGTTAACGTATCTATGCTGGGACCGATATGCTAATTTTGCCGCATGAATACAGGTAAAAAAATTTTAATTGCAGATGATGAGCCTGACATTTTAGAGATCATCCAGTTTAATTTGCAGACCGAAGGATACGAAGTGGTTACAGCTAAGAACGGCGATGAGGCTTTTGAGAAAGCAAAGAAATTTTTGCCTGACCTGGTAATGCTTGACATCATGATGCCTGGTAAAAATGGCATTGAAGTTTGCAACCTGCTCCGGAAATTACCTGCTTTTAAAGAAACGCTCATCATCTTCCTTACTGCCATGAGCGATGAGAATACCGAAATAAAAGGATTGGAATCCGGGGCGGATGATTACCTCACAAAGCCAATCAGCCCGAAAGTATTGTTGAGCAAAGTAAGTGCGCTTTTCAGAAGGATAAACTCCCATAAACAGGATACTGGCATTGTAAAGATCGGCGACCTGAAAATAGACCGTGAAAGGTACAATGTAAGTTTCAAAGATGAAGATATCGTGCTTGCAAGAAAAGAATTTGAATTGCTTTCTTTGCTGGCTTCCAGGCCGGGAAAAGTTTTTTTACGCAATGAGATATTAAACCAGATTTGGGGCACAGAGGTTATCGTAGGTGATCGAACGATTGATGTACATATCCGAAAGATCAGGCAAAAACTTGACCTGGATTGTATCACAACGGTGAAGGGGGTTGGATATAAATTTGAAATGTAGCTAAGCTGCAAGCCATTAGCTACAAGCCATAAGCAAGTTTTTTATTATTGAAGACGCAGGGAAAATAGGACCGTTGCAACAAACTAAGTCAAAAAAAATCTCACTAAAATTGAATTAAACTAATAGCTTGCAGCTTGTAGCTAACAGCTTGCAGCTTTCTATGCTTTCACGAAAAAATTTATCACCCCAGCAACTTGCAGCAGTAACAGCGCTTGTACTTTCTGTTCCAATTGCCGTTGCCATTTTATTTTTTAAACCGGTGTGGTGGATTGCTTTATCCTCATTCATCGTTATTTTTTTAGGAAGTTTTGGGTTGATCTTATTTACAATTCAAACTTTTATTTACCGGAAGATCAAACTGATCTATAAACTGATTTATCAAACCAAGGCAAGCAAAAGAGAAGAGTTTTATTATAAGAATATTTTACCCCAAAAAAGTATTGATGAAGTAAGCGAAGACGTAGAAGCCTGGGCACAGCAGCGAAAAGTGGAAATAGAGATCCTGCAGCAAAATGAAATTTTCCGGAAAGAGTTTTTACAAAATCTCAGTCATGAATTAAAAACACCCATCTTTTCCATCCAGGGTTATGTAGATACGCTGTTGAACGGTGCCTTGCACAACAATGAGGTGAACACTAAATTTCTGCAGAGCACGGCCCGAAATGTTGACCGCCTTGTAAATCTTGTTGATGACCTGGACGCAATTTCCAAACTTGAAAGCGGCGAACAGGAATTGCATTTTCAAAACTTTGTGATACAGGACTTATTGAAAGATGTGTATGAGTCACTGGATATAAAGACCAAAGAAAAAGACATCAGGCTCATTATTAAAAAAGGATGCGATGTGCCATTGAATGTATATGCTGATAAAGAAAAAATAAGGCAGGTACTCATCAACCTGGTTGACAATGCTGTTAAGTATGGAAAAAACAATGGTACGGTGGAAGCCAGTTTTTATAATGTAGATGGAAAGAATGTATTGATAGAGATCAGTGATGACGGTGCGGGCATTGCCGAAGAACATTTACCACGAATATTTGAAAGATTTTATCGCACCGACCTTGCCCGCAGCCGAAAAGTGGGTGGCAGCGGGCTGGGACTTTCTATTTGCAAGCATATTATTGAAGCCCATGGCCAGGCTATTCATGTGCGGAGTAAAATTGATGTGGGAACTACTTTTGGGTTTTCATTGCTGGCTAAAGAAATGTAAAATGCAAAATGTAAAATGTAAAATGTAAAAGTTGGGCATTTTCTAATTGGAAAAATTTTGTCTAACCAATACAACGCTTTTTTTCAGCATCAACTTTTTTTATTATCAGTGAACAATTGTAAATCTGAAATTTAGAAGTTGAGCTTTTTATCAAGCAAGATTTTTATTCTCCGGTTACGATACTTTCTGAAGCTTCCAATGCTTTTCCATTAGCACCTACGCCACTTTTACATTTTACCTTCGTTATTTCACATTTTACATTTAATAAAAATGACGGCTAGTTAGAAATGCAAAATGTAAAATATAAAATGTAAAAGTTGGGCATTTCACAATTGTAAATCTGAAATGTAAAAGTTGAGCACTTTATAAAGGAAAATTTTTATTCTCCCGTTACGATACTTTCTGAAAATCCCAATGCTTTTCCATTAGCATCTACGCCACTTTTACATTTTACATTCATTATTTCACATTTTACATTTAATAAAAATGCCGGTTCTTTTTACAGAACCGGCATTTTAATATTATTTATTTAATTCTACTTTTTCAATATTTTAAACTCTACCCTGCGATTCTCCTGTCTTCCTTCAGGTGTTTTGTTTGATCCGATCGGTTTCGTTTCGCCATAGCCTCTTGAAACGATCCTGTTTTCCGCAATTCCTTTAGACAAAAGGTATTCCCTTACCGACCTTGCACGGTCATTGGATAGAGCAAGGTTTTTGCTGTAACCACCAATGTTATCCGTATGTGCAGACAATTCAATTTCCATTGTTGGATTTGTTTTCAGTACCTGCACAACTTTATTCAGCTCAGTGTATGATTCAGAGCGAATGATTGTTTTAGCAAAATCAAAAAGTATCCTGATGCCTACGATCTGACCCGCTTCGATCGGGTTTTCTTCTACCCCGATATTTTGAGCAAGGCTGTCAAGATCACGACGGGGTTCGTTGCCGGAGTTGTTGGCAAAGCGGCCCGTATCAACCGGGGTAAGATACAGATCCCTGTGTATTTCCTGGTAAGCACCTTGCTTAACAAGATCCAATGTATCTAACACGGAGAAAAAATTGTCGGCAGATGCCCTGAGGCTGTATTTTTTGCCATAAGGAAGTGTGACTTTAAATTTGCCTGTTGGATCTGAGATTGAATTTCCTTCGCTTGTTTCACCGGGAATAAGGTCATACAATACTTTTGCGCTCATTGGTTCTTTTGTCAACGCATTGAAAACCTGGCCGTAAATCAAAACAACCGCCTTCGGCCTTTGTGCTTCACTCAATTTTATTTTTGCCAGATCCGTTCCGCCGGTTGAACCCTGGGTGGTTGACAGGTACGCATACTCGCCGTTTGCATCCAATGCAAAATATGCATCCCATTTAAGTGTATTGATCGTGTCCCCCATATTTACAGGGTCGCTCCATTTAGTCCATGAATCATCAAGTCTTCTCGACATCCAAATATCATGTTCACCAAAACCGCCTGGACGGTCGCTGGAAAAATAAAGGGTAACATTATCTGCAGCAAGTGAAGGAGAAATTTCATCAAACTCATCTGTATTGATGGTTTCACCCAAACTCCGTGGCTTGGTCCAGTCATCATTCTCGGTAAGCCTGCTTACATAGATATCATTAACGAAACTGTTTTTTTCTTCAGAAAAATAAAGCAACAATGTTTTTCCATCATTGCTTAAAAAGGCACCCGAATAAGCATCCTTTGACATGTTATCGTAATCCTGGATTTTTAATCTTTGCGGCTGTGACCATCCACCTGCGGTTTTCTCAACCATTGAAACACCGCGGCCAACGTACTTTCCTTTTTCGTAAGCACCTCTTATCAGCAGCCTGTTACCATCTGGCGCAACCCAAAATACGGCATTTTCTTTTTGATCATTGAACGGTGCAGCTGCATGAATGGCTGCTCCCCATTTTCCATTTGCATCTAATTCAGAATACCAGATATCCTGTGCTTTCTTATCAGACTTGATCATGTTGTTCTTTGGGCTTCCTTCTACAACAAAATACAGGATCTTTCCGTCGGCGGATATGGTGGGTCTTACTTCGTGGGAAGTTGAATTTACAAGTGTCCCTAAATTTTCAACGGTAGTTTGAGCAAACAAATTTCCCGAAGCAATCAATATAAAAGCATTGATTAATATTTTCTTCCTCATATTATTTTTGGCTGGTTTATTATTATAATGGATTAGTAGATCGTTTGAGTTTACCAGAAATTTGTCTTTTTATAAAACCTTACTCCAGGTGCTGTATTTCTTTTATAGTAAAGTAACAAAGCAATCTCATTACGCTTAGCTGTGTAAGCTGTATATTTTGATGAATTCAAAGGGAATTCATAAGAATACCTGATGTTTACAACTTTGCCAAGATTGATATTCAAAAGCGGCATAACGGTTCTGAATGAACGCGTATAAAAACCAAAATTGATATTGTAATCTGTTCGTGGAGCAGTTTTAATAAATTCAACCCCTGCCCAGAACGCTACGATGTTCAGGCTATCCTTGAAACTCCTGCTACGGTAATAAAGTCCTTCCTGCCAGTAAATATTTTTTTGAATCAGTCCCCATTTATTATTTAGTTTAATACGCAAAACCGAGAAGGCGGTTACTTTATGGCGCAGTTTGGTTTCATTATCCTTGTCGTAGATATCATTTTGAGGATAAAAAAGATGATACATGGAACCTCCAAGTTCAAACCCTACGGCTTCCGTTACCATTCCATAATAAGCACCAATATTAGCATCAACATAATTCTTTTTTGAGGTTGTGATGTCTAACCTGTTTTGTTGAGGATACCGGAAGCTACCGGTAGAAATTTCCTGGTTATAGGGATTCGATCCGTCTCCCCTGTTTAAATCAAGATCTCCCATTGCATAAGTTGCCTGGATACCGATTCCGAAATATTTATTCCTGTGTGAGTAGAAATGGCGGGCCAGAGAAAGTGAATAGAAACTGGCTGCAAGTGGAGCATCTTTCTGGCCAACATGGTCATAGTTTAAACCAACGCCCCAATACCCAGTAAGTTTCCTGATCTTGCCAATTTCGTCTTTGGCTTCCCGGGGAGCTTTTTTATTGTTGGCAGTATTAGAAACTGTTTCTTCATCGCCAAAGCTGCGGAATTTTCCGATCTTAAAATCAAGCGCAATATTTTGATAGTTCATCTTTGCGGTCACACGTTGTGTATTACTACCGGTGCCGGTTACGTTCTTTGCCGTTTGAGCACTGTATAAACCAGTAAGCCTTATTTTGCCGTCAAATCTGCCGGTAAGGGCTGGATTCAATAACATTGGAGCGGTCCCAATCTGAGAGAAACGGGAATTCTGGGCAGTAACAAGTTCCGAACTCAATAAAAAAATTACAACTAGTAATTTCTGGATTTTCATAAATGATGGTTTATAGAACGAAATATTAATTTTGGTAATTGTATTGGTTGATCCTTTTACCAGACCTGAAGTTAACAACTTTTCCATCAGTTGTTACGGATTGGTATTCCGGTAAAAGTTCTTTGATGACCATTTTAAAAAGCTCAGGCTCATAAAAATTTTCGAGCCCCTGCAGTTTACCTATAATGTTTTCAGCTTCGGCAATATCGTGAATAGTTTCTTTACTGATCATTATTTTTTCGTGATGCGTCTCTTTCATCTCTTCAGATTCCGAAAAAAGGTCTTCATATAATTTTTCTCCGGGCCTTTCACCTATGAACTGTATCTGCATATCAACATCAGGCGTATAACCCGCAAGGCGGATCATGTTTTTTGCAAGGTCAACGATCTTAACCGGCTCTCCCATATCAAAAACGAACACTTCACCGCCCTCAGCCATTACAGATGCTTCAAGCACCAATTGGCAGGCTTCAGCGATCGTCATAAAATAACGGGTCATTTCAGGGTGTGTAACGGTAACGGGGCCCCCATTCTGAATTTGTTTTTTGAAAAGCGGCACAACCGAACCATTTGATCCAAGCACATTTCCGAACCTGGTAACCACGAACCTCGTACTGTTAAGGGTAGACGAAAAGGATTGTACAATGATCTCCGCCAAACGTTTGGTAGCGCCCATTACGCTTGTTGGATTTACAGCTTTATCAGAAGAAATAAATACAAATTTTTCTGCCTTAAATTCTACCGCTAATTTCACCAATTGCCAGGTTCCGAACACATTTGTCTGAACGGCCTGCCATGGAAATTGTTCCATCAGTGGAACGTGCTTGTAGGCTGCAGCGTGGTAAATAATATGCGGCTTGAATTCTTTGAAAAGATTTTCCATCATTTCTTCATTCCTTATATCGGCAAGAATGAATTTATATTCTACATCTGCATGTTTCCTGTTTAGTTCCTGCTGAAGGTCGTAGAGTGCACTTTCAGAAAAATCAACACAAATGATCTGGGAAGCATTGTGTTCGGAAAGTTTGCGAACGATCTCGCTGCCAATAGAGCCTGCAGCACCGGTTACGAGCAATGTTTTTCCTACCAGGCTTTCTGCAACGTGTTCATCATATAGCTGAATTGCTTCACGGTTCATCAGGTCATTGATATCTATTGAAGCAAGTTTTTCTAAATTAAAATTGGCATTGAACAATGATTGAATAGACGATATTTCACGTATACGCACATTGAAGGGAAGCGTATCTTCCAGGAACCTGGCCTTGCGTGCAGGCGTGAGCATTTTATTGGCAATGATGATATCAGTTATACCATGTTTAATAATGCTGGCCTTCATCTCCTTCTCCGCATCTATTACTTTTACACCACCGATATAGCGGCCGATTTTATTTTTGTCATCATCTAAGAATTCAAACAACTTAAAATTGTTCTCATAATGCGTACTCAAAGATTTTTTAAGAAAAACCCCCAATTCACCTGCACCATAAATCAATAACCGGCGTTGTTCACCTACTTTTTTAGAACGGTCATAATAAAAGTACAGGTAGCTTATGATAAGCCTGCTTCCAATAATATAGATAGACGTTATGAAAAAACTGATAAGGAATATTTCCGGCTTCAATTGTAATTTAGATGGAAGAACTATTTTGGCAGCAGCACTCAGAATGTGCACCAGGAAAAGGATCCCTATAAGATTAAGGTAATCCTTGCTGCTGAAAAAGCGTATCACCTTTTTGTATACTTTGAAAACCGTCCAGGCAATAATACCGAGGGTTAAATGCAAAAGAACCCTGTAAAATATTGTTTGAAGTGGAAATTCTTTGATCGATAACAATCGGTAGTTTACAAAAAGCGCCGACAATAATCCAAAGGTGATTAATAACTGGTCGCCAATCAGAACAAACTGCGAAGGCCTTAAAGAATTTTTATTAAAAATTTTCATGATAAAAACTTTTTTATTTCATAAACAACTTTTTCAAGGTTTGCACCCGAAATATTGGATCCACTTGGCAAACAAAGGCCGGTAGCAAAAAGCTCGTCCGCCACACCGTTATTATAAGATTCACAATGATTAAAAACCGGCTGCTGGTGAAGCGGTTTCCACAATGCCCTCGTTTCAATATTTTTCTTTTCCAGTTCTAAACGCAGCGTTTCATTGATTCCCTCCCCAAGTTTCCTATCAAAAAGGATTGTCGTCAACCACCTGTTCGAAAAAAAACCATCGGGTTCGGGAAGAAATGAAATCCCTTCAATGTTACCCAACTCCCGTTTATAAAACTCAAAGTTTTCTCTTCTTTTGTTTATTCTTTCCGGCAGGACTTCCATTTGGCCCCTGCCGATGCCAGCCAGCACATTGCTGAGCCTGTAATTATAACCTATCTCTTTGTGCAGGTAAAATGCTGCGGGCTCTTTTGCCTGCGCAGACAAGTGCCGTGCTTTACTTACCACTTGCTCATCGTCGCTTGTCAATGCCCCACCCCCACTCGTTGTTATTATTTTATTTCCATTAAAACTTAATATTCCGATCTTTCCTAAACTGCCACAGGCCTTACCGTTATATGTGCTTCCCAATGCCTCGGCGGCGTCTTCAATCAATGGTATTCCATAGCGATTTGCTATTTCGCTGATTTCATTCATTTTAGCCGGCATGCCGTATAAATGAACCACCATGATCGCCGCTGGTTTTCTTCCTTTGGAGATAAGATCTTCTATGGCTGTTTCCAGTAAAACTGGATCCATGTTCCAGGTCTCCGGTTCACTATCAACAAATACAGGCACCGCATCGCAATATGTTATCGGAAAGGCTGATGCGGCAAATGTGAAACTTTGGCACAGAACAACATCGTCTTTTTTGATTCCCAATATTTTCAACGCCAGGTGCAATGCACCTGTTCCTGAACTCAAAGAAACTGCTCCTTTAACCGTCACAAATTCTGCGAGCTGCTTCTCAAAAGCGTCTACATTTGGTCCCAAAGGAGCTACCCAATTGGTTGTAAACGCCTCATTTACATATACTTTTTCCTTTTCGCCCATATGCGGCGATGAGAGCCAAACTCTTTCAGATACCAAGATTAATTGATTTTAAGGTTATTTTTTCAGGAGTATAGATTATGGAAATTATGTTAAAGGTAAGATAAAAAAAATTTCTTACAAGTTTAAAATTAAAGATCATAATGTATGCAGATATAATAATATAAATGTCAAATTAGCCATGGTATGTCCTGGTAAATTTCAGCAAAATTGTTCGCTGGGCAGTCATTGTGGTTTTCCAGCATGCAATTAAGATGCCTGAATCCCCATTTTACCTTTTTTTACTTATTACCAGTGAATGGCTCTACAGTGGCGTGGCCGGTTTGGCTAATATCTTTTCTTGCTATTATATGGGAAATAGTGATAAATATTATCCGAAGATCGAGCGTGAATGATTGGTTTTCCACGTACCACACGTCATATTCGAACTTCTGCTGCCAGGAAATGGCATTTCTTCCGTTTACCTGTGCCCACCCCGTAATCCCTGGCCGTACGAGGTGCCGCCTTTTTTGTCTTTCATTGTAAAGCGGCAGATAATTCAGCAGCAGCGGCCGTGGCCCTACGATGCTCATATCGCCCTTTATTACATTTAATAATTGTGGTAGTTCATCGAGTGATGATTTTCGCAGGAAAGCGCCAAATTTCGTCAGCCTTTTTTCATCAGCCAATAATTTGCCGGTAGCATCTTTTGCATTTGTCATACTGATAAACTTGATCAGCGGGAATATTTTATCGTTCAGGCCTATACGCTTTTGTATAAAAAATACCTGGCTATGCCCTGTAATTATAAGCAGTATTATTATAACCAGCATAAAAGGCATAAAAATAGCGAGGGCAGTAAGGGCTGCCAACAGATCCAGTATCCTTTTAATAAAATTTTTATAGAGCATGATTCAGCTAAACAGCATTTACTTTTTATTGAGCAGGCTTTGATATTCCTGCAATAAAATATTCCAGATCATTTGTTGATCATAGTGTGACTTTATTTTTTCCCGGATAGCTGTTGCAAAAATGTTCCGCTGCGGTTCATTTCGCCTGATGGTTAACATAGCGTCAAGCAATTTCTCTGCATTTTTTGGTGGCACCAGCATGCCATTGATGTTTTCATCAACAATTTCATTGCAACCATTGATATCTGACAACAACAACATACAATTCATCGACCCGGCCTGCATGGGCACGTTGGGGAAACCTTCACGGTAGCTGGGAAAAGCCAGTACCTGGGCTGCTGCAAGGTACGGCCTTATATCTTTTTGAAAACCCCAACTGATGATAGAGGTATCTGTGTGTAATATTTCCCTGTGGCGATCGTCGAGCGGGTCCCGTTCCGGTTCTTCATACCCGACCAGCCAAAGCCTGTCGGCCGGGAAATCTTTATGCAGTTTCTGGAAAGCATCTAATAATTCACCAATGCCTTTATCTTTCACAAGCCGGCCCACGAATATCCATACCCAGGCATCTCCCACCATTTTCTTTTCTTCACGCAGGTTTGCGGCCTGTTTAGCATTTGTTTCATTGATAGAAAAATAATCAGTGTCGATGCCATTGCTGGAGCCTTTTCCTAAAACCTTCATTTTATTTGTGGCCACCTTTTGTTGCAACAGGAACTCCTGAAGAACAAACGAATTTGGATATACACGGCTGGCAGCCATCCCCGTTAGTTGCTCCATCAGGCGAAGTAATTTTCTTAAAGCACCAGTTGATTCCATCCATGGTAATCCTGCTACGGTATGTAACCTGATCGGTACCCCGGTAAGCCTGGCGGCCCACATACCCAGCAAGCCGGCTTTGGGTGTGTGGGTATGTACAATGTCTGGCTTTATTTTCCGGAATATTCGTATAAGTTTGAGCAAACAGAGCAGGTCTTTCCAGGGGCTGATCGTCCTGGTAAAAGGAACAATGATATGCGGACATTTTTCCTGCTCCAGCAATCCTTTTACTTCTGGCCCATCGCTGCTTATCATGGTAACATCAAAACCATGTTTTTGCATGAACGTCATTTGCCCCTTTAGTAAAACCTGGAGAGAGATAGGAGCGGTGGTGATTCTTATAAGTTTCGGCATGCCTTTACTTTTGTCCAGGGTGAACGGTCAATGGTGAATGGTGAATGGTGAAAGAATAAAGTCTGTTATTAAAAAATGGTTATAAAATCTGGTGCTATTGGTATATAACCGCGAAGACTCGGCTTTTACTATTTACGATTCACCTGGCTATTTTTTCTCTTCAATAACATTTCCGCAGTCTCATTCATCGTCATACTTCTAAATCCATACTTCTGGCGCAATAAACAGAAATGTTGAATGATCTGTTCAAGTTCGGCCATGCATTCCCGTGGGTTATTGCCAAAATTATGTGGGTGCCACCAGAGGTGATAGTAAGCATTCTTCTCCGCAGCTTCTGTCATTTCAGTGAGGATACGCTTCATCTTTAGCCTGTTTTTTATGGGTTCTCCCGGCATCCATGGCCGGTATAACCTTGATGCAGGTAGGAGCAATGGAAGCTGATCGGTTTTTACATCTTTTAAGTAAACCATTTTAATCGGCTGAAATTTAAGATAGGCATCACCTGCACGGAAAAAACGTTTCATAAAAGTTGATCCAGTTGACGGTGCCCAATACCATATATCCGGGCTTGTACGAAGAGATGTGATGCCTGCATCCGCACAAATTGAAAGATATTCTTTGTTGAATTGATTTCTTGGCAACACGATTGAACGTATGGTAGTTCCGTTTTTCAATGCAATCTTGCAAGCCATTTCTATATCCGCTTTAAATTGTTCGAAGGTTTGACCTTTTTCCAAACAAAAATAATGTGCATAGGTATGTGTGGCCATTTCCTGGTGCGGGGTGGATTTTATTAGTTCAATCAATGCCGGTGCAAAGTGAAATGGATCTTCATCACTATAAAATCCATGCTTTTCAATCCATTCATATGCTGAAACATTCGGGTTGTCGAATGTTGGTAATACAGCAGGCTTGTTATTTATCCATTCTTCTTTGTTATGACGGTAAAGCATTCCTACCGTGGCCCAGGTTACATGAATATCATTGGAAGCAAAGATGTCAAGTACATTAGGAATGGTGTCAATGGTATTCCGGAAATATTGCTGTTGTTGTTCATTCAAAACCATGTGTTCAAAACAACCCCAATGCAATTCAAAGTCGAGTGATATTGTAAAGATGCCTGCGTCGGACATGAAGAATGTTATTTAAAAAAAAAGTAAATTAAAACAATATTGATGCTAAGAAACAGATACGGGATTCAGGATGCGGGATATTGTATCCGCAATCCCGTATCTCGTGTCTGATATCTCGCAAACTCGTATCTCATATTTCGCATCTCGTATCCCGTATCCCGCTATATTTTCACAAACCGTCTTGTTATATGATCCTTATAAGAACTTGCCTTACAGAAAATAATAAAGAAGAACGGCATCAATTGTGCTTTTTGCCGCATCGCAATTCCAAGGTTACCGGTAACCTGTGCCAGCGCAAATGAAGCAAATAAAAAAAAGAAAAGGCAAAGGCGGAACCATCCATTCCAATCCCGCCAATATAATATTCCTTTTTTTATCACAACAAAGAACATATAGATATATAAAAGGTTTTCGAAAGAAACAAGAATACCCAGGCCTCCCTGACCATCAAAAAATAATGGCCGGAACCAAAACGTAAACATTTTCATAAATAAATTGTAGTTCTGGATATCAATCCCCGAACTTGATTTACTTAATTCGCTGGCCCTGTGACTTAATGTAGTAGATGAGAGGATGTCCAGGCTTTCCGTCTCCGTAAATTTAAAAACAGTGTCGCTTATATAGAAAAATATAAGGCCTGCAACAATGAATATGATCCATCTCAGGTAAGTTTTAATACCCGAAGACGTAAGTACAACCGCCAGCATGATCGCCATGATCGCTGTGAAGAAGATATGGGGCCTGACCATGAACACCAAAAAGCCCCCAAGGATAAGGGGAAAGATCCTCCTGTTGAATCTACTGAGTCCATAAGTGAATAATGCAAGCCCAAATAAGATCGTAGCTCCTTTTCCCAGTGAGGCTGACCAAAAATGAAGATTGGGTAAAAGGAAAACTAATTCTATCAATGTAAAACGCAACCAAACCGGTTCAAGCTTTATATTTTCACGTGCCGTAACATAAAAAAGCAAGATGGCTATATAACCAAAAAAAGCAAAAAGTATCATACAGGAGTAGTATGATAAGTTGAACAGGTTTGCAAATGGCCAGGCTAAAAAATGGATGAATGTGGTGCCAATACCAAACAGTTCCAACCATTCTGTTGCTAATTTTGCTTTCCCATAATATGCAATGGAATCGCTGGTCGTATTTGCAGCATACACGGCGTAACCTACGGATATCAATACATGCATTGAAAACAACAGCCATAAGTATTTTTCAGAAAGTACATTGAACCTGTTGCTGATGCCCTTTATCATGTAGGAAGTAATCAGCAGAACAAGCAGTATGACCAGTATAATATCCATATATTAAAAAAGTTCCATTGAACCTAGCGAAGGCTGCCAATGACTGAACTGCTCAAAGTTATTAAGATTATCTTTTGCAAGTGGCCTTATTGTAATAATGGGGCCTTTATTATATGGGCCGAAAAATTTTGCCAGCTGCTTTTGCCCTGACAAAAATAAAGGTGAGTCAGCACAGGATATCAATGCCGGCCTTATTCTCCTCACAAGTTTTTTAAAAGCAGCCTTTGCAATTTTTCCATTTTCTTCACCAGGTTCTGTCCAGGCCTCACAAACTCTCAACTCCATAAATTTTTTAAGTTTTTTAAGCCTGAATATAAACCCAAACTTACCCGGTTCTATGATAGCTCCATAGGTTGCAACCGGGCAATCGCGGTACCGCCACGCCAGGTATTTTTGATCGATGGGTGTATGTAGAAACTGTTCGGCATTATTCAATGACCAATTGCTGACCAATTTCTTTAATGCCGGCTCAACAGCAAATTCATTGTAAAAAAGGGAAATATTTTCAGCTGAAAAAGCACGGGGCAGCAAAGATCCAATTCGAAGATATAATGGTAACCTCCCAACAGTTGACCAACCCATTTTCAAATACCCCTGCTTGCTTATTGCATTGGGTGAATTGAAAACCATTCCTATTCCTTCGGCTTTACATTCTTCAACAACCTGCATGGTCAATTTTTTAAAGATACCTTTTCCCTGGAATGCAGGATCAGTAGCAGTATCGACCGCTCTTACCGCAGAGATGCTCTCCTGTTGGGATACCCAACTCCAATGCATAAACGCACGCAGGCCGACGATTTTGCCATCTTCAATGGCTACCAGGGTCTTTGATCTGCCAAAGGGATTATTTTCATGCTTCCATAAAAAATAAGCCTCAGTTTTCGGCGTAAGTGTTTCCCCGATGCTCTGTTTTAACAAAGCAACCATTTCGGGAACATCCTGTATGGTGGATTGACGAACGATCATTTTAATAACACGATTTTTTTAAGAACCAATTACACGAATTAAACAACCAATCCATTTCTATTGCCAAACCGCTGTCGGGGTTAGTTTACCGATTGCCGATTGCCGATTCCCGATTCCCGATTACCCCATACAGTTCTTCTATTTCCTTCACCATCACTTTCAAACTGAATGCTTCCTCTACACGCTGTCTTGCTCTTCTTCCGTAAACTTTTATTTCTAATGGATTTTCCAATAAATAGGTAAGTGGTTTTTCTAATTCTTTCCATTCACTCACAGGAACCATAAACCCATCAATATTATTGCGAAGCACTTCTTTGATGCCGCCTGCATCTGTACCCACAACTGCACATTGCATGCTCATCGCTTCGAGTAGGGCTACCGGTAAGCCTTCAAATTCGGATGTCATCATAAAAACATCCATGGCCGATAACCAGGGAAGGACGTCTGTTTGCAAACCAGGGAACACAATTTTTTCTTCCATGCCCTGTTCCTTCAAATAACTGAGCAGCTCCGCTTTCAAAGGGCCATCACCCACAACGATTCCACGTATGCCGGGAAATTTTTCAACCATGATCTTAAACAGATCTATCCATTCCTTTAATCTTTTTTGAAAACGAAAAACAGCAATAGTTCCGAGTACGATACAATTGGGATCAATATTTTGTTGCTGCCTGACTTGTAGCCCCAATGCTGTATCCCGTACAAAATGCTCCATATTCACCCCATTGAGAATCGTTTGCACCGGCACGGTGGGATGTATCATTTTTTTTATTGATTCAGCAACATCATTCGATACAGCGATTACCCTTGTTTGTTTGTTGAATGTAAGTTTATTGATCGCCTTTGTTATCCCATGATAACGTTCCTGCTTATTATGTTCTGAATATATTACCGGTATGCCGGTAAGCATATGAATAAAACGTCCTACAAATCCTGCCCATGGTAAATGGCAATGCAACAACTGGATCTTATTACTGCGAATGTATTTAATGATCTTTCCTGTTTGTAAAGCGATCTTTATATTGTTGCCTGCAGGAAAATTTTTTACTGTTCCACCAGCTTGCACTAAACCCTGTACCATCTGGTTTTTCCAGGGAAGAAAATAAATATAATGGAAATCGAATTTTTCTTTGTCATGTTGTTTCAGCGTTTCCTGCAACAACATTTCAGCGCCTCCCCGGCCAAGTGATTTGATAATATGTAAAACTTTTATTTTAGCCTGCACGCTGATTTTTTTCTTTTAAAACTTCCGCATACAAATTTTCAAAATTCCGTAAGGCACTTTGAAGGCTAAAATTTTCCAGGATAAACTTTTTCCCGTTGTCTCCAAACCTTCTTCTCATTGATTCGTTTTCCAGGAGTGAAACGATGGCCTGGCTAAAGGCAGTGCTATTATATTCTTCAAGGAGGATCCCTGTTTGTCCATTAACCAAAGTCTCCCTTACTCCTCCTGTAGATACAGCAACGGTGGGAATTCCTTGCATACCCGCTTCCAGCAAAGCACCCGGCACACCTTCGATTTTGCTGGAAAAAACGAAAACATCACTGCCCGCCAACAGCTCAGGAACATTTTTACGGTAACCGGTAAAAATAATATGCTTATCCAATTTTCTTTGTACCACCATTGCCCGGATATCCTCAAGCCTTTCTCCTATACCAACGAATAACATTCGTGCTTTGAAGCCCCGGGCAATTACTTTTTCAAAACTTTCTACTAAAAATTCCTGGTTCTTTTCCGGTGAAAACTGGGCTGTGTACATTAATATAAAATCAGATTCCGGGAAACCGAATTCCGCAGCTATCTTCTTACGGGCCTGAACAGGATCAAAAGTTAATTCCGGGATACCCCGACGTATCACCCGTGCTTTCGCCGACGGGTAACCGAAGGTTTTTACCAGGTCGCCCATTGATTCATTTCCAACCGAAGTAACTCGGTCCACTTTTTTGAACAACCATGCATTCATCTTCGTTCTTAATGAGCCGGGGCTTGTCCTGGCACTTACCATACTGATGTTCCTGTAAATAATATTCAGCTTTGGATAGAAAACTTTTGCAATGGCAGAATATTTAAGTGTGTCAGAACCATTCGCCTGGATGATATCAGGCTTCCTGCTTTTAATTAGTTTCATTAACCGCATAAGAAGCTTGATGCTAAAGGCACCTCGTTTTCCTCCGAGGTCAATATTTTCTGCATCCTTAGCCAACAACTCACTTTCTTTGGTTTCATAAAGCCCTACGTATAAAACTTCATGGCCATTTTTTCCAAGCATGCTGCTAAGTTCTGCTGCAAAAACCTGTGCACCTCTCGCCTGCCGTTCTGTAACTAATTGAAGTATTTTGATAGACGTTTAGTTTTTAAATTAGTAATTAGATTTTTTTATTGCGTTTTCTGATAGATACGCGAACGATCCCGATACAATCGGGAATGAACGGATAAAGACGGATTTATTTTTGTTCCAAAAATAAACTGATGTATGCAACACTAATTGTTTCGACATGTTGCGTTTGCAACATTAATCCGTGTTCATCCGTCATCGGCCTATCTATCATATGGTAATTTTATGAAGCCGATCAAAGTTCTATTGTTCAATTAACCATTTTTTGAAAAGTTCAACACCTGTTTTAAAATCTGTTTTTGGTGAATAGTTAAGCAATTGTTGTGCCTTGGAAATATCGGCATACGTAATAGGAACATCTCCCATTTGCTCCGGCATTTTTTCGATGATTGCTTTCTTATTAAATACTGTTTCAAGGGTTGCAATCATTTCAGATAATGAAACAGTTTGATGATTGCCTAAATTAAATACTTCGTAAGCAGTTCGTGTATACTGCAAAGCATTATAAATTCCCTGCACGGTGTCTGCCACATAAGTGTAATCCCTTCTTGTAGTGCCATCACCGAAAAATTGTATCGGCTGCCCGTTCATTATCTTTTTACTAAACAAATGAATTGCCAGGTCGGGCCGTTGACGGGGGCCAAATACTGTGAAAAACCGGAGAGATACAAACCGAATATCAAACAAATGACTATATACATGCCCAAGTAACTCACCCGATATTTTTGTACTTGCATAAGGGCTGATCGGGTTCAATACTGCATCGCTTTCTTTCCAGGGAAAATTTTTGTTGATCCCATACACACTGCTTGATGAAGCAAATACAAAATGTTTGATCTGTTTCTTTCTCGCAAACTCGAGCAGGTTTTGAGTTCCTTTCACATTTACATCCTGGTAGGCGATTGGATCTGCAATTGAGGGCCTTACGCCTGCTTTTGCGGCAAGGTGAATGATCGCCTCGTAGGTACCGGTAAGCCTTGCATGCAATTCTGCTTCATTCAAAATGTTCATCTCAATAAATGTAAAAGAAGCATGATCAGCAAAAGCGTTCATGTTTTTTAACTTGATCGCTTTGGGATAGAACGGATCGAAATTATCAATCATTGTAACAGCATAGTTGTTTGCAAGCAACTTTTCTACAAGATGGCTTCCTATAAAACCAGCACCGCCCGTTACAATAATTTGTTTATTCATTTTTAAACACGAATTTTTTTACACGAATTTCACGAATTTACATTCCCTCACATTTCCCGCATCCCGCATCCCGCATCCCG